>NZ_JAVJUO010000130.1:0-51900 GCF_040220555.1 Coleofasciculus sp. C1-SOL-03 | reverse complement strand
CCACCGTTGTAAAGCCACTCATCTAAGGAAGCAGCTTCCCAGATGGGATAGAAGTGCAAGCCGATGGCGTTGGAGGAAGGAACAACAGCACCAGAGATGATGTTGTTACCGTACAGTAAGCTTCCCGCAACAGGCTCACGGATTCCATCGATGTCCACGGGGGGAGCAGCGATGAAAGCGATGATGAAACAGGTGGTAGCGGTTAAGAGGGTGGGGATCATCAGGACACCGAACCAGCCGATATACAGGCGGTTTTCGGTGGAAGTCACCCAGTTACAGAACCGTTCCCACAAAGACGCGCTTTCGCGACGTTGTACTGTGGTAGTCATAATTCGATTAGTGCTATTACTTCATGATTCGATTGAAGCAAGGCAAAATTTTTGCCTCTTCTCTAATGGTATTCATCTTCATTTGAATCATCCAATGGTTTTATTAATTTATTAGATTAATTTCATAAGCTTAACTTATTAATCAGAAGTCAAAGTAGATATAAGGTAAACCGCCTTCAGGCGCCAGTAACCACACCGCATACAGGCACAGCGGCACCAATAGCAACTTCAGGGGCCAATTGAGTTGTAACTTCAAACCCCGATGAATCCCATAAACACCTGCCATGAACAGAAAAACGATGACCAATAGCAGTGTCAACTCCAAGCGTTCTAAGCCAAAGGCGGTCAAATAAACATTTTCGGCAAACTGCACATCGGCGGGTTGACCCCAGAGGTTCTGGATGACAAAGCCAGCTTGTTTGAGATTGGGTAAGCGGAAGAAAATCCAGGACATGAACACCATCCATTGCGTAATTGCCCACGCCACTAGCACCCCGACTCCCGTTTGCCACCACCCCTTTAACCAAGCCAAGCGGTCAGATAGGGTTTGAGTTAAGCGATGCACCACCAAAGCCAAACCGTGCAATCCTCCCCAGACGACAAATCCCCAAGCTGCACCATGCCAAATGCCAATAATCAGCATGACCACAAACAAGTTTAGACAGGTTCGCCCTAATCCTTTACGCGACCCACCTAAGGGAAAATAGAGATAGTTGCGAATCCAATCTCCTAACGTAATATGCCAGCGCCGCCAAAAATCGGCAATGCTGGTACTAAAGTAAGGAAAATTAAAGTTTTCGGGCAGGTTAAATCCCAAGAGGATAGCACTTCCCCGGGCAATATCAACATACCCGCTAAAATCCAGATACAGTTGTAATCCGTAGGCAAAAATAGCCAGCCACAAATCGCCACTACCCGCCCGTTCTAAGTTGCCAAAACACAGATCAACAAAAATGCCGATGCGATCGGCTAAAAGTGCCTTTTTAACCGCACCACTGGCAATCAACCATAGCCCCTCACTCAAGCGATCAAAACTGGGAAATTGGATATCTTTAAACTCGCTAGCAAACTGATGGTAACGAGTAATAGGTCCAGAAATTAGTTTCGGGAAAAATAATTTGTAGGTGGCAAATTGTAAGCCTTGGCGCGTCGCGGGTGCGCCTCGATACAGATCAATTAGATAGGCAATACATTCAAAAACAAAAAACGAAAGTCCCAAGGGAGCAATTAAGCGATCGCTAATCCAGCTTGCCCCTTCTCGCGCCACGGGTAAATTCAAGGGGGCGGAGATATTCGTCAGGATAAATGGGACATACTTAAAGCTAACCAAACAGAGAATATTTAACCCAATCCCTAGCCACAAGAGTCTCAAACGTTTTTGATTCCAAAGTTCCTGCGCCATTAACCACTCTTCATTAGAGAGACGGTTATTATTGAGATGCGACCCAGGGGATGTATTGACCGCAATTTTCTGCCCCAAGTAAAAATTGAGCCAAACTATGAACAATAGCAGCGGAATGTATTGAATTTGTAAGCTACTATAAAACAGTAAACTGGCAATTAGCAGTACCCATAATCGCCACGATGAAGAACGCTGGCTCCAGTAAATAAGCAGGACACCTAGCAGAAACAACCCGTAAGTGATGGAGATAAATGCCATTTTTTTAGGAAATGGGGAATAGGGAGCAGAGGGAGCTGGGGAAGTTGGGGAAGCCAATGTAGAGACGTGCCATGGCACGTCTGGGAGCTGAGGGAGCAGGGGGAGATGGGGAAGATGGGAGACAAAATTTCTATAGCCCATTACCCTATTGCCTATTGCCTATTGCCTATTGCCTGTTCCCTGACAAATGACAAATGACAAATGACCAATAACTAATCCCCAACTAATAAAGCCCAAGGAATCATCGGGTCTTTCGCCAACTGATTAGAAACGTCATACGCGCCAAAGCGATTCAGATGACTGGGGTCAGAAAAATGATCGGGTTTGCCGAGTAATAATCCACTTAAATCCCGAAAAATGAGTTCCCGTTCGACAGCATTCGCGTGCATGTATTGCTTAAATTGCTGTTCGTACTTAAGCCGGACTGGATCTAAGTAATCGTTGGTTAAGGGTAGATTCACAAAAACCACAGTAATGTCATGTTCCTGAGCAAATGTTAACAAGGCGTCAAATGCCTGATCTTGCTTACCCCGAAGCTGGAAGGATTGATAATCGCCATCATACGCCCCCGCCACTCTGGGATGGTTTTGGTAGTACGTTTCTGGGTCAAAGCGAATGGATAAGGGCAGGAAGCCATCCATATCAATGGACATATCCTGGTCTACACCCTGCTTGGGTTCATCGGAACTGGAAGCATTTGGCAAGGTTTGTTTGACAAAAGAGGCAAACTGATCTCTTAACAGGGATTTGAGTTGATCTCGTTGGGGATAGGTTGAGGATAGTCCTGCCAAAAGTTGATTCGTTCCCTCGCCAATGGATTGATAACGTCTCCTCAATGCTGCCAACGGTTGGGAGGTTTGGTTGGCTTGGGTGGATGACTGACCGGGGGTATTGGGAAATGTGCCAGCATTAAGCTCACGGTAGCCTTCTGAATCTGCGATCGCCTCAAAGGTAGCATCCACTCGACCACTATTAAAGGCGCGAGCGCCATCTGCCACGATAATTAATTTCGGCAATTGATCCGGGGTGAGAATCCGGCGTGTCATTAAGTCTACAATCTGAGCCGTGGCACCATTAATGCCGAAATTAAACACATCAATGCCTGAATATCCCTCAACCGCTAATGCCTCTTCTAATGCCACCGGATCAATACCGCGCATGGCTCGGGAACTGCCCATAATTAGCACATCAGGGCGATTTCCTTGTTGCAGGCGCTCTTGGTAAAGGGCTAACTTTTGATCGAGCAATTCGTTATTAAATGGGGGATTCGAGGAACGGGCGAGGGCTAACATCGCCGCTTGAGTGGCATCTCCTCGCTCCGAGGGTAAGGAATCATCAATGATGATGCTTTTGTCGCCTTCGCGGGTAAACCCAGAGGCGTTGAAGTCTTCGGCATCCTGATTGTTATCCTGTTGTAACGAGAATTCCGTCAAATCTACCGGAATCGGTGACTCCTCTGCTGCTGAGACCGCATCTCGCCGGGGTAAACTGCCTTGGGGTTGCAGAATGCGACCAACGGGTCGATCAATTAGAAACATCAGCAATAAGCCCATAATCCCCCACACCAATGACACTTTAACCGCTTGTGACGATTCCGAACTGGTGCGTTGGGTATCGACGGTGACACGTTGATTGTCTGGGGTGGGGACAAAAAGCTGGGTCGAACACAACCAGCGTCCAATTGTGCCAACGGCGGTTTTTGACCTGCGCTGTACATCATCTTTGAGGGTTGTGTCTGGTTTATGCTGACGCGATACCGATTGTTCGGTAGGAACAACTAACTCGCTAATGTCTGTATTCGAGGTAACAAATTCCGGAGTGGAGTCTGAGGTCAACCGTCGGCGTTCGCTAAAATCTACCCCATAATTCCAGGCGGGAGAGGTTGAGCCAGCAGAACGTCCGTAAATCCGGACGCCAGCGATATTGGGGATGGCAAGCTGACGTAGCAGCCGTACAATGGGTAGGCTCACTTGCGCTTTAGAGGGACACAGGGGCGCTTCGCTCATAATGTGCAGCAAGTCGTGTTGACGACGCACTTTGAGTTGAATCCCACCCGTGGCGAGTCGCTGATCCAAATCGGGATTGAGCAACCGTTGTAGTAAAAAGGTGAGGGCATTTAGATTGCCCTGTTGACCCAATGTATAGCTAGAAGGGGCGAGTTGGGGTTTTTCACTCGCCGGTAAGGTTACCCAATCCACCCAGACGGGTTTTTCCGGTTCAGGTTCGAGGGAAAAGTAATCCGATTCAACGCCATAGATGGTTGCCGCTTTAATCCCTTGGGGCTTTAATGATTTGATGAGAGGCGCGATCGCATTCATGGCAGTGGTTTGGTCAGGAACTGGGGTTTTGCCCAGATCCAAGGCACTGCAAAACAGATGTAGGGTAGTTTCTTTCAAGACCGCCCGCACCGTCATCCCCACTCGCGCTAGCATTTGATTCGATAGTGTGGCGATCGCTTGCACATCTCCCCAACGCGCCCAATCCTTGAGCATCAGGTCAGAGGGGGTCAAATCCACCCGCACCATCCATTCTGGCTTGGCTTCTCCGCGCACTTGAGCGCAGATGGCGGCGTCTTTCAACTCAGTCAGTTCCAGCGAGCGTAACTGCTGCACAATCGGCTCAGACAGTAGTGCCACATCTGGGCTATAGTTCGACGTACAGATCACCCACAGCCGCCGATGATAAGGTTGTGAGGATTGGGACGGAATTTTGGGTTTTTGCTTGACGAGGGACTGTTCTTGATTGTCCTTCGTTGGCAAGTCCTGAATCTGGACATTGACACTCACACCCAAATGACTCAGATTAGCACTTAGATACCGAGCGATCGCATCGGGGGAACCAGAACGGGCAAGACTTTCATGGGAGATGACAAATGCCGATTGAACAGGTGTCGTTTCCCACGATGACTCAGGACGAGATTCCGTGTCATGGGTATCTGTGTTGAGGCGAATTTCTTTGACCCATTCAGGACGTGATTGGGAAACTTGACGCCCGTAGATAATAATTTGGTAGATCGGGGTTTCCAGATCGAGTGGGAAGCTCATCGTTTCTGGCTGAGCTTTGAGAGCTTGGAGTAAGCGATTGACGACTGTTTGAGCCGGAATACGTTCACGGCTCTCACAAAGAATATGCAAATTATTCCCACGTAACCGGACTCTCAGGCACACCCCCGGTTGACCGATGGCATCGTAGACCCATTGAGCCAAAGAGGACGGACGATTGTTGTAGTTGCGCTCTTCGACATCCAACATTACAAATTTGTGACCTGGACTGATAACGGCGGCTGATTTTTCCTCTCATGATTGCACATTCCGCGAAAAACGGAGGAGTTGGGGCACAAGGAGCAGAGGAGTAGAGACGTAGCAGGCTACGTCTGGGAGCTGGGGAAGTTGGAACAACTTTAGTTTAGTATCAAATTGGGATCGGTTTTGTAAACGATTAACCGTTGTTCGTGCGAGGTTTAATTTTAGTTATGGCATCAGTGAACCCAGATCCACAGGTGACAGTTAACCCCTTACCGGAGTCTGCTAAACATTCAGCAGAACTCTTATTAAGTTTAGCGACAGGTCCGATGCTTGTGGGGGTGATTTCCCTAAACACGATTGGCTCATGGCTGCAACAGGTTGGGGAAGCCAGCGAAGAAGTCTTTCGGGGCGATCGCTTACCGATTCTACCCTTTCCCGATGCGCCTCCCTCCTCCTCTAACGACTAAGTAGGTGGGAAACTTCAACGAATTTGTCAATAATGAAACTATACAGGGTAACATTAACCCCGTACAATGGATTATCCTTGTCTACTGCAAACAGACCCTATGAGTTCCCTTCTCCACTCATCCGATCAGGAATTTGCCATCCCATCTACATCCCCATCCAAACTGCTGTTGCGTCATCGCATCAAAGTTGTGGAACAGTTATGGGAGTCGGTTCTCCTTTCTGAATGCGGTCAGGAACTGGTCGATTTGCTGGCGTCTTTGCGCCAATTAAGTTCGCCAGAAGGACAAGCCACGGGGTTTTCGCTTTCTTCGATTCCGGAAGTCATCGAACGGCTTGACCTCAACGCCGCGATTCGAGCCTCTCGTGCTTTTGCGCTTTACTTCCAACTGATTAACAGTGTCGAACAACATTACGAACAGCGCGACCAACAACTTTCACGACGGGTGACCTACAATACAATAGCGGGGAGCGATCGCACCTCGATCAAAGCGAATGGTAGTTCACTTACTTCCTCCCACAAGGCTGGCGATGCCGCCGCATCCGGGAGTGAACCGATGGCGGATATATTAGAAAAACGTTGGCAGGACGATAAGAACGCCTCAAACACCAACAGTACCTTCCATTGGCTATTTCCTTATCTACGGGATCTCAATGTCCCCCCCCAGCACATTCAGCGGCTAATTGACAATCTGGATATTCGCCTAGTCTTTACCGCCCACCCCACGGAAATTGTCCGACACACGATTCGGCAAAAACAACGGCGTATTTCTAATATCCTGCAACAGCTTGACCAAGCTGAGGAAGCTTCTCGCGCCTTAGGACTTAAATCATCTTGGGAGGTAGAAGACTATACCGAACAACTTAGAGAAGAAATTCGGCTGTGGTGGCGTACCGATGAACTGCATCAATTTAAGCCCACGGTTCTGGATGAAGTGGATTACACGCTCCACTATTTTCAAGAAGTCTTGTTTGATGCGATTCCCCAACTCTATCAACGCTTAAAACAGGGTATCCAATCGTCCTTTCCCTGGCTAAATCCCCCCCGGAAAAACTTCTGTAAGTTTGGGTCTTGGGTGGGAGCCGACCGAGATGGAAACCCCTCAGTTAAACCGGAAGTAACCTGGCAAACGGCTTGCTATCAGCGAAATTTGGTTCTGGAAAAATATATCAACTCGGTTGAGCATCTAACCAATTTGTTGAGCTTGTCATTGCACTGGAGTGATGTCCTACCTGAACTCTTGGACTCTCTAGAACAAGATCGCTCCCAAATCCCGGAGGTTTATGAACAACTGGCGATTCGCTACCGCCAAGAACCCTATCGCCTCAAACTTTCCTATATTCAGCAACGACTGGAAAATACGTTGGCGCGTAATTTTCACCTTTCTGAGTGTAAACCGCTACAACCAATGGATCTGGAAACCACTGATCCCTGTATTTACGATTCTGACCAGGAGTTTTTGGCAGAGTTGCGACTGATTCAACGAAATCTAGCGGAGACGGGGTTAAGTTGTCAGGAACTGGAGACACTGATCTGTCAGGTGGAAATTTACGGGTTTAATCTGGCACATTTGGACATTCGGCAGGAAAGTTCTCGTCATAGTGATACGATGCACGAGATTACCGACTATCTGCAAATTCTACCCAAGCCCTATAACGAATTATCCGAAGCCGAACGCACTGAATGGTTAACCAAAGAGTTACCCACGCGCCGCCCTTTAATTCCGGCTGAACTCCCCTTTTCTCCCGAAGCCTGTGAAACCATAGAAACCTTCCGCATGTTGCGGCGGCTGCACCAAGAGTTTGGTGAACAAATTTGCCAAACCTATATTATTAGTATGAGTCACGAAGCCAGTGATTTGTTGGAAGTGTTGCTCTTGGCTCAGGAAGCCGGACTCTATGATCCAGCAACGGGGAGGAGTAGTATTCAGGTTGTCCCCTTATTTGAAACCGTAGACGACTTGAAGCGGGCACCAAGCGTGATGAAATCCCTATTTGAGTTACCCCTGTATCGGGCATGTTTAGCTGGCGGTTATGAAGCGCTAGAGGAGTGCGAACGGGTAACGGATAAACAGAATTACCCGACTTTCCCATCTCATCATCAACCGTTGCAAGAGATAATGCTGGGTTACTCAGACAGCAATAAGGATTCTGGGTTCTTAAGCAGTAATTGGGAAATTCACAAAGCCCAAAAAGCCCTACAGCAAATGGCTGAAGAATATGGGATTGCGGTACGCATTTTCCACGGACGCGGCGGTTCTGTAGGGCGTGGTGGTGGACCGGCGTATGAGGCGATTCTGGCGCAACCAGGGCGGAGTATCCAGGGACGGATTAAGATTACTGAACAAGGTGAAGTGTTGGCGTCGAAGTATTCTCTGCCAGAGTTAGCACTGTATCACCTGGAAACCGTAACCACGGCGGTGATTCAAGCGAGTTTGTTGGGAAGTGGTTTTGACAACCTGGAACCGTGGAACGAAATCATGGAAGAATTAGCCGTGCGATCGCGCCAACATTATCGGGGGTTTGTCTATGAGCAGCCAGATTTCTTGGATTTCTTTAATGAAGTGACGCCAATTCAGGAAATTAGTCAACTGCAAATCAGTTCCCGTCCCACTCGTCGCGGTGGTAAGAAAGATTTTAGCAGTCTACGGGCAATTCCTTGGGTGTTTAGTTGGACACAAAGTCGTTTCTTATTACCCAGTTGGTATGGTGTGGGTGCAGCGTTGAAAGGGTTTTTGGATGAGGAACCGGAAGAAAATTTGAAGCTGTTGCGTTATTTTTACTTCAAGTGGCCCTTCTTTAAGATGGTCATTTCTAAGGTAGAGATGACATTGGCAAAAGTGGATCTGCAAATTGCGGGTCATTATGTGGAGAAATTGTCCCATCCCGATGATCAGGAACGGTTTGGTCGGTTATTTCAGCAAATTACCGATGAATTTAACCTGACTCGCGAGTTAATCTCGTTAATTACCGGACACAAGCAGTTACTGGATGGTGATCCAGAATTACAGCGATCGGTACACTTGCGGAATGGTACGATTGTTCCCCTGGGTTTCTTGCAAGTCTCTTTGCTGAAACGGTTGCGCCAGCATAGCACTCAGATGGCATCGGGGTTTGTCCAATCTCGGTATAGTAAAGGTGAGTTACTGCGGGGTGCGTTGTTGACGATTAACGGGATTGCTGCGGGTATGCGGAATACGGGTTGATTGTCATTGGTCTTATGTCATTGGTCTTATGTCATTTGTCGTTGGTGATTGGTGATTGGTGATTGGTGATTGGTCATTTGTCCTTTGTCATTGGTCATTGGTCGTTGGTCTTATGTCATTTGTCGTTGTAGGGGCGACCCGCCTGCACTAATGAACAATACCAATGTACTCAATAAACTCGGGTCGCCCTCCACTGGCGCGGCGCAGCGAAAATTGTGGAATAGATATTATCATTGAATCGGGCGCACGTCGGTGCGCCCCTACGGTGGAACAGGTTGTCGGTTGGGTTGACGCGCCGAAACCCAACAAAAATGACTCAGCCAATACTCTAGACTTACAGCGCTTAATTCTGTAATAAAGTACAGTAGATCAAAGTCCCCCTTTTTAAGGGGGATTTAGGGGGATCGACAATGTACCGCATAGCAGAGCAAACTGCTGTATGCTCCAAGACATTCATATAGAAAACTACAAATCCATTCAAAAGCTAAAATTAGGCTTGGGGCGTGTAACCGTATTAATCGGTGAAAGGTCGTTGTAGGGGCGACCCGCCTGCACTAATGAACAACACCAATGTACTCAATACACTCGGGTCGCCCTCCACTGGCGCGGCGCAGCGAAAATTGTGGAATAGATATTACCATTGAATCGGTCGCACGTCGGTGCGCCCCTACTGTGGAACAGGTTGTCGGTTGGGTTGACGCGCCGAAACCCAACAAAAATGACTCAGCCAACGCTCTAGAATTATGCTCCAAGAAATCCATATAGAAAACTACAAATCCATTCAAAAGCTAAAATTAGGCTTGGGGCGTGTAACCGTATTAATCGGTGAAAACGGTTCGGGTAAAAGTAATATACTGGAAGCGATCGCGTTAGCCTCAGCCGCTGCAAATGATAAATTAGATAATGAATTTTTGTTTTCAAGAGGCATCAGGGTTACAGAGCCTGAATATATGCGTTCAGCTTTCGATAAAGAGCAGATTACACAAGGAATAAAAATTAATTTTTACGGAAAACATTCAGATTTTAAATTTGGTTATGTCCTTCAAAATAACAATAAACCCTATTCTTCATGGTTAATAGAAGAAAATAAAATTGACAAAAGAAAGGAACAAGAAATCGATAATGATATACGAGAAAAATATAATCCAATTATTCCAGTTAATGTAAGGAATTTAAAAATTGAATTCGATAATAACGATAATGATTTTATTTTAGAAACGATTGAAAGAAAAAAGAAACAGTTTATAAAAAAAGAATTTCATCAAAATTGCTTAGATAATTTTTTGATTTACTCTCCAGAAATTTTTGCATTAAGACAGTTTGAGAAAGAAGGGCAAATTCAACCACTAGGAATTAATGGTGAAGGATTATTTAAACTACTCAAAGTATTGAGTTTAGATCCAAGCAAGATTACTGAACTCAAAGAAAAACTAAAGTTGCTGTTTTGGTTTGAGGATTTCACCATTCAGGCTGACTTCCTTGATAGCGAAAAAAGCCTGAAGACAAAAGATAGGTATTTAGCTCCAGACTTATCTGCCTTTGACCAAAAAAGTGCCAATGAAGGATTTCTATTTTTATTATTTTACTTTGCGCTTTTTATTAGTGACGATACACCGCGCTTTTTTGCAATAGATAATATTGACGCTTCGCTGAACCCCAAATTATGCAGCCAGTTAATGCGAGAATTAATTCAGTTAGCCAAAAAGTATGATAAGCAAGTTATCGTCACTACCCATAATCCAGCAATTTTAGATGGATTAGACTTAGATGATCCGGAGCAACAACTCTGGGTTATTTACCGGAATAAATTTGGACATACCAAAGCTAGACCTGTTGAAAAGCCTGCTCCTCTGGAAGGACAAGATCCGGTAAAATTATCAGAAGCATTCATGAGAGGCTACATCGGCGGACTTCCGAAAAATTTCTAGTAATGACAACTTTTGGCTTGATAGCAGAAGGCATAACGGATCAAGTGGTTATTGAAAATATTTTAATCGGGTATTTTAATAATCCTGATATTGTCATTAACCCCCTGTTGCCTCTCCGGGATGAAACCGATAAAAACAGAATTGAAAATTATAGCAATTGGTTAAAAGTATTTGATTATTGTGCTTCTAGTAAATTTAAAGAAGCGTTTCAATTTAGCGATTATCTGATTATCCAAGTCGATACGGATACCTCAGAAGAAGTGCATTATGATATTCCTAAGTATCAAGATGGGGAAGAATTGACTCCTGAAGCGTTAATTGATAAAGTCGTGGAAAAGTGCCAAGGATTAATAGGGGAAGCCTTTTACCGTAAATACAAAGCCAGAATAATCTTTGCCATTTCTGTTCATTCAACGGAGTGTTGGCTGCTTCCCCTTTACTGCACCAATAATAAACAAGCAGCACAAACTAAAAATTGTTTCCAGCGATTAAGCCGCCAATGCCAGCAAACTATCCGTAAAAATTATAATGAGTATGATTCTCTTTCAAGAAAATACTGCAAAAATAAAGTGTTAATGAAAAATTACGCCCGAAATCCCAGCCTAAAGATTTTTGTAGAAGGAATTCAGGCTAAAAATATTGTTATAGACGATGAAGTTGTTTAAAATAAGTTTAATTAAAATATTGCATCAGCGCCCCAGCCTCTTTGGTGAAGGTCGTTGTAGGGGCGACCCGCCTGCACTAATGAACAACACCAATGTACTCAATAAACTCGGGTCGCCCTCCACTGGCGCGGCGCAGCGAAAATTGTGGAATAGATATTATCATTGAATCGGGCGCACGTCTGTGCGCCCCTACTGTGGAACAGGTTGTCGGTTGGGTTGACGCGCCGAAACCCAACAAAATTGAAGGGTCGCATCCCTGTGGCAAGGGCGGGTTTTGTTGTTCAGTTAGTGGTGAATAATTTACATTAATGGCTAAACCCGCCCCTACAATTGACCCTTTGCCGAAGGAATGCAGGCGAAAAATATTGTTATAGACGATGACCTAGTTTAATCAAATGTCCCCGACTGAAACTAGGTTCGTAGTAGGCACTTTAGTGCCATAAGCGACTATGTTGCCCCCTCAATCATACAGATCCCCGACTTCTTGGAGAAGTCGGGGATCTTGCTTAAGGCTGTACCTCATCAACCACCAAATCTGCTGTAAGTTTCGCCACCGGGCGCATATCTAAAATAGGTGGGGTAGCGCGATCGCAAAATCAGCAAAATCAGCAAAATCAGCAAAATCGGCGTCGGGGTGAATTTAGTCCAATCTGGGTGCAACCGCAAAGATAGTCGTGAAACCCGCCCCTACACAGTCATGCGCTATGCCATCGAACGACGCCAAGGGTCAAAAATTATACCAATTCTCTAGGCGCAACCTCTCTACCCGGTGAGGATTGACTCTGACAATTGCCCCAGTCGCGGCTAATGCGTCATCATAAGAAAATGGCATCAACTGGGGAATTGGCGACTGCATGGCAAAAGGCTTTGGACAATCGACCAGTAAGGGGAAAACGGGGCGTCAGTTCTTTGAGAGGCTGTGGGATGCATCTGAAGCGGGAAACCGGGAGCAGGTGTATCAACTGCTGGAGGAGAATGCTGACAAGCTGACGGATAACTTTGATCGGCTGGTGCGCGAAGATGCTGAGTTGAAGCTGAGCAGAGCGAATCCAAGACAGCGAGGAAAGTTGACAGCAAAGCTTTGGAAGTTTAGCGGCTTCATTGACGAGTTTCCTAGGGGAAACAGAGCAAGTCATATTGAGATTGCGATCGCCTGTTGCCAAGTCTTAACTGAGTTTTTTCCCCACCACGCCTTTCCAGTGCAGTGGGCGATGCTTCAAAATACTCTGGGTGTTTGCTATAGAAATCGGATACGGGGCGATCGCGCAGATAATCTCAAAATTGCGATATCCTACTATGAAGCGGCATTGCAAGTTCACACCCGCGAGGCGTTTCCGGAATATTGGGCAACGACTCAAATGAATCTGGGTATTGCCTATAGAGAAACCAAGCAGTTTGCTGAGGCGATCACTGCTTACCAAAACGCTTTAGAAATTCGCACCCGCGAGGCGTTTCCAGAAGATTGGGCATTGACCCAAAATAATCTGGGTGTTGCCTATACAGAAACCAAGCAGTTTGCTGAGGCGATCGCAGCCTACCAAAACGCCTTAGAAGTTTACACCCGCCAGACGTTTCCTCAAAAGTGGGCAAATACCCAAAATAATCTGGGTTATGCTTACCGGGAAGCCGGACAGAGTGAACTAGCGATTCCCTGTTTACAAGCTGCATTGGAAATTTGGACTCGTGAGGCATTTCCGGAAGATGGGGCAATAACTCAATACAATCTAGGGACTGCCTACAGTGATCTAGGACAAATTGACGCCGCGATTACCTATTTCCGCGCATCGCTAGAAATTTTCCAACCCGCCGCCTTTCCTATTAAATGCCTCCAAGCTGGACGAGATTTAGGCAATACTGCCTTTAATGCTGAAAAATGGCAAACCGCGATTGAGGGTTATGCCGCCGCCATTGAAGCGGTAGAAATTAGCTGTAGTTGGGCAAGTACCAACCAACGACGACAAGAGATTTTAACCGAGGCGATGGATGTCTATACCCAAATCGTGCAAGCTTGCCTGAATAATCATCAACCTAAATTAGCATTAGAATACGTCGAGCGCAGCAAAGCCCGCAACCTTGTCCAACTCTTTGCCGATGCAGAGAGTACCCTCCACCCCAAAGGCAATCAACTTGACCGAAACATCCGCCAGCGCATCGAACGCCTGAAAGCCCAAATTACTGATAAACAGCAACAACTGGATAATCTGGGGGAAGAGGCGGGACTGAAAACCAACCCGATGCAGTTTAGATTCAGTGATGAACTCTGGGATGAAGAAGCCATTAATGAGACTGCCAACCAAACCCCCCAGCCTGCTTTAGATTCCCCTCCCGCTTCCCTTATAGATCCCCCTTCCGTCCCCCTTATAGATCCCCCTCCCGTCCCCCTTCAAAAGGGGGAAGCCAAAGGATGCTTCGCTTTTGGTTCCATGGGGGAGACCAAAGGATGCTTCGCTTTTGGTTCCATGGGGGAGACCAGGGAGAGACCAAAAGATGCTTCGCTTTTTCTGCAGGGGGAAGCTTTTTCTTCACAAGAGAATTCAAAGCCTCTCTCCTCGCAGGAGAGAGGTTTGGAGAGAGGTTTAAAAACATCCGCCACGGAGGACAGTGAAAATAGTAACCCCAATCAACTGTATGCCCAGCGATTGCGCCAGGAGTTGAAGGAATTACAAGCAAAATTCGATCAGATTCTCGATGAAATCCTAGAGGCTGACCCCGCCTACGCCCTCACCCAAGCGGTTCAACCCATCCGTTTTGCGGAGATTATGCACCTGTTAGACGAGAAAACCGCAATCATCGAATGGTATATTACCAAGGAACGATTCTTCGCCTTTGTCATTACCCGTAATCAAGAACCCTACGTCTGGCAATTTCAACCCGACGACTTGACCCAGTTAAACCAATGGCAGCAGGACTATCTTAACGACTATCAACACCATAATCGTCAATGGTGCAATTGTCTCTCCTCTCGCCTAGAAACACTTTCCCAGATTCTGCATCTTGACGACATTCTGACTCAATCTCCCCTTCCCAAAAACTGTCAGCAACTGATTCTGATTCCCCATCGCTACCTGCACCTATTCCCCCTCCATGCTTTGCCTGTTTTATCCTCTTCAGTTGACAACCCACAGGATACAGGAAATACGACCGCCGTTCTCCTAGATCAATTCCCTGACGGTGTGCGCTATGCACCCAGTTGCCAACTCCTACAACTTAGCCAAAAACGCTGTTATGAACCTCAGTTTTCCCAGACAACCCCATCAAAGCATCTGTTTGCCATGCAAAACCCGACGGAAGACTTAAACTTCGCCGATGTGGAAGTGGAAGCGATTAGCAGATATTTCCACCCCGCCGATATCCTACCCAGTCAACGCGCCACTAAAGAGATCTGGAAGCAAAAGAATACTCAAAACCAGTTACGCTTGGCGAATTTTATCCATTTTTCTGGTCACGGTTATTTTAACTTTGAATCACCCCTGCGTTCTGCCTTAGTGTTATCTGGTGCGACTCTATCCGAAATTCCCGAAGCCGATGAAACGCGCTATATCCAATCCCCCGACAAACACCAGATTGACCTGGAAAAATGCTTACTCCTAGAAGAGATTTTCGCCTTAGATTTACGTCCCTGTTGTCTCGTCACCCTCTCCGCCTGCGAAACCAGTTTGACTGACCCAAAAAGCCTCAGTGATGAATATATCAGCTTACCCAGTGGTTTCCTAGTGGCGGGAAGTCCCAGCATTGTTGGGAGTCAATGGACAGTCTGCGACGTAGCAACGGCATTTTTGATGATTGAATTTTACCGTAATCTGGTGGGGCAGAGTCAAAACCTGTCTGAACTATCGCCAACACCAACATCCGTCGCCAAAGCCCTGAAAACTGCCCAATGTTGGCTGCGCGATGTGACCAAGGATGAATTGCTAGACTGGTTAAAACCGCTCAATTTAAGCCCAGAACGCCAGCAAGAAGTAGAACGCGAATTAAAGTTATCATTGAACGAACGACCCTTTTCTCAGCCTGCGTATTGGGCTGCATTCTGTGCCATTGGACAATAGAAACTGCTGTTTTATTTTAGGACAAGACTCTGATGAACTACGCCCAAATTATCCTCGGTTTTCGCGAATTACTGGCAGAATCCAACAATTTTGACCGCCAAGCTGGGCAAGACTTACCCCAGTTAGCACAAACTCTGGATCAATTCAGTGATGATGACTTTAACTCCGTTGCTGATGCAATTGTTGACTGGTGCGCCGCCCATCAGCCCTTGGGCGAAACCTTACGAATGGTGGCTGTGCGCTGGACACCGCAAAAAGCTAATCCGGCTGATGAAGAAGGAATTAAGAAAAATATCTCGGTTATCCGGGAAACCGTGAAACAGAAAGCCGCTAACCCACAACCCCCCGCCCCCAATTCTAATCAAACGGTATCGAATGACGACTAAACTCTATGCCCCGAAAGTTTACCTGTTTGCGTTCCACCTGTTCAAGACACCGGATGTTGATGGCAATGTGTCGATAAAAGACCCGGACTTGTTGTGGGATAAATGTCATGATATTTTTGCCAAGTTCCATATCAAGGAACAACTCAACCTGCATTCACCCCAACCTCATAATGATCGGTTTGATTTACTCGATGGCGCAAAACCCAATGATTTTGTCCTACCCATCCACACCGAAATTTCCTATAAAAACGCCGATTTAAAACTAGAAGGGTTTGCCTATCCGCTGCAACTCTATGATAGCTACGGCTTAGGATTAAATCTCGGCTGTCCTGATCCGCCGCTGAACAATG
This sequence comes from Coleofasciculus sp. C1-SOL-03, assembly GCF_040220555.1. Taxonomy (NCBI): domain Bacteria; kingdom Bacillati; phylum Cyanobacteriota; class Cyanophyceae; order Coleofasciculales; family Coleofasciculaceae; genus Coleofasciculus; species Coleofasciculus sp. C1-SOL-03. The sequence continues at coordinate 35,620 of NZ_JAVJUO010000130.1, read as the reverse complement.
GTCATAAAATGCAGCCCGTCGATTCCTCTGTTTTAGAGGCGTTTAATCCCGATTACTGTTTTCTCCCCGATACCATCCAAAGTTATTTTGGACAAACAGTGATTATTACGGCTTTGCTAAGCGATAACCAAAAACGCCAGGGCGATAAATTCCTAGAAGACTTAGCGAATGAATGTATCCGAGAATTTGCTTATGACCCGCACAAACGCCCGGAACTTTACCGGAAAGGACAATTGTTTGGTAGTCCTATTTTTGAGTATGGTTTAATCAGCACGCCTGATACCTATCGCCATATTTTAGTCTGGTTATTTTCTGACCCAGTAACGGATACCAAATTCCAAGAAGGCTACCAGTTATTACTCGATTTATTTTTCTACAGAAATAAAGTTATCACCGAATTTCGCCATAGCCGAGACACCTATACCGATGCGTATCAAGCCTATAAATATATTCAACACCTGATTCGTCAGACCTTCAACCAACTCCCCCAAACCACCGATACGCTGGATGAAGAGAGTTTAAAGTATCTCAAGGGTCAGTTGAAAGAAATGGCAAAGCAAACGGTTGAATATTCTGATTTGTTACGCGATTTAGAGTCTCGCCGGAACAGTATTGCGATTAATGCGGATAACTATAACACTAAACTGCAACTGATTCAGAATAAGTTCACCTTAGACAAAGATAAAGACATCAGTTTTTTGGATAGCTTTTATCAAGAAAATTGTCAAGTATTTCAAGAACAAATTCAAGGCGACTTAGGCTATTTTGTCCCCGGTGCAAACTTACTAGAGAAAGCCATCTCCTCAATTCGGGGTATTGTTGAAATCGACCAAGCCCAACGCGATCGCATTCGAGAAGACCAAGATAAAACCCGCGAACAAGAAGAGAAAGACCGGGATTATCGCCTAGAACGAACCATCCAAGTTTTGGGTATCGGGTTAGGGACGGGCGGACTGGTGGCGTCCAGTTTTAATCATATTGACAAGCCCTTCTTACCGCCTTTTTCAACCAACAAACCGCACCCGGTTATTTCCACATTCTTCTGGAGTGTATTAGCCGCCCTACTCGCTGGCTTGGCGACGTGGTGGATTACCGGGTGGATGACTGATAAGTAGGGGATGCTGAATAAGTGGTGAGGTGAGGGGAAGCAGGGGAAGCAGGGGAAGCAGGGGAAGCAATGTAGAGACGTAGCATGCTACGTCTGGGAGCAGGGAAAGCTTTCTCTACGGCTCAAAGCATTGATGGCTAAAGGTTTTGGCTTTGTGCAGCAAGCCCTAATTACTTCTCATTTTTTCGCCTCGGCTGCGATTAACATGGTTGCTGCATATTCATTATTGGGTTGAATTTCTAGCGCCTTTTTCAGAGAGGCGATCGCATGATCAAACTGTTCCAATTCCATGTAGGCTTCGGCTTTGTTAATCCAGGCGTTGGCGGAATTGGGTTTAAGCTGAATGGCGCGATCGAGAACCGGAATCGCTTTCTCTGGTTGACCTAATAAAATCAACGCCACACCTTGATTTATCCAGGCTTCGGCAAAATCTGGCTTCAGGGTTGTGGCTTTTTCGTAGAGGTTTAACGCTTCTTGGTGTCGTCCTAACTGATCCAACGCTGCACCTTTACTCCACAAGGCTTCGGGATAATCAGGGTTAATTGCCAAAGCGCGATCGCACGCCTGAATTGCTTCGGTTGGACGAACCTGGGTGTTTAAATCATAGCAGCGTTGCCAATGGGTTTTGGCGGTGGCGGTATTGGGGGAAGGAGAAGCTGAGGGAACGGGTGATGGTGTTGGCTGAACCTTTTTTGGCTTTGGCGTTGGAGTAGGTGGTTTTGGGGGTGCGGGATTTTGAGTTACTGGGGGTGACTTCTGTACAGAAGGGGAGGGAGTGGATTCCGGTGAAGGAACAGGAGAGGGTTGTTGATCAGGTTTTGTTGTATCCGAGGTAGTCTGTTCAGATGGGGGTGACTCTGAATCTTGACGGGGATTCGTCGCTGTCTCATCCCTGGGGGAAGATTCAGGGGATGATGCTGGGGAAGGTTGAGTTGTCGGGTTCGCAGACTTGGCGGTTAATTCTTGACTCTGATGCGTCGTTTTGCTGGTAAATTGGGGAATTAGTAGCGTTGTCGCCACTCCAGCGATTCCGCCAACAATACCGATAATTGCCACAACTAACCACAGATTCAGCCGTCGCTGCGGATTAGAACCCGGTGTAACCACTGTGGGAACGGAACTTCCTGATCCAGATTGGGAATTCCGCTGGGTTTCCAGTAACGGAGTGCTACTGCTGTCTGGGGGGGATGGGGTTGGGGAATCGGTTGGTGTCCAAATCTGGGTGGAGGGTTGTTCTGGAAGTGATGCGGTGGTGTCTGCGGAATCGGCTAATCGTTGGGTTGTATCGGAAGCTGGGATATTGCTGGAGAGACGTTGCAGGGCGTCTAAGGCTTCGGTGGCGGTTTGATAGCGATCGCGAAAGTCATACTGAATCATCTGATCCAGAACCTCCGCTAGGTTGAGACTAACATGAGGGGCTAAATCACGCCACTGAATTTCTCCTGTCTCCGGATTTTCCCGCAGTAGTCGAGGATGTGTCCCGGTTAAGGCTTGAATCCCTAAGATACCCACTGCATAGACATCACTACTAAACCGGGGTTGTCCGCCTAACTGTTCTTTGGGAACATAGCCTTGGGTACCAATGGAAATAGTTAAATTAGTTTGTCCTTGAGGATGACTAAATTGAGTGGTGACTTGCTTTACTGCACCAAAGTCAATCAAGACAATTTTGCCATCCAACTGGCGGCGAATCAGGTTAGAGGGTTTGATATCGCGATGAATCACATCTTGCTGATGCACATACGCCAAAACCTGCAGAATATCCTCTAGTAGGGCAATGGTTTTAGATTCTAACCAATGCTGACCTTTTTTCAATTCCTGGGTGAGGGGATTGCCCAGAATTAATTCCTGTGCTAAATAAAATTCCTGATTCTCTTCAAAATGTGCTAGCAGCCGGGGAATTTGGTCATGATTACCCAGTTGATAGAGGACTTGAGCTTCGGTGTCAAATAGGCGTCTAGCGGTTTCCAGGCTGGCGGCGTCAGTGGTTTTGGGTTTAAGCTGCTTAATCACGCATTGGGGGTGTCCAGGTAAGTGGAGGTCTTGCGCCAGAAAGGTTTGACCAAATCCGCCTATTCCTAGTTGACGCTCGATTTTATAGCGTCCACCCAGAGGTTGATCCGTATTCGTGGATTGAAATCGACGGAAAAGATTGAAACTCATACCCTACCGCTCTCTACAGGAAAACTGAATCCTTGACCTACTATCTTAATTATTTTTAACGATATGATTTGGATAGTGACCGAATCATCTTTATCTTGCTCCAGATTCCTTTACCAAATCGTTGAATTCAATACCCAAAGCATTTGACGTGACAACAGGCGTTGCGGTTTCTGCGAATGCCTGCACGATCACTCAAAAAAAAATGGGAACCATTACTATAGCAGGTGTTCGAGGTCTACCACGTCTATGTATATTCAATTAACCTGGGAAGACCCAGAAATGGGGGAAGTCAAGCGATCGCTCTTAGCTGCACCGATCGCGATCGGTCGAGAATTGGATCAAATGCCAGAGTATTGGGGAGGAGAGTCGGTGTCTCGGTTAGAACTGGCTAACCCAGAGATCTCCCGGTTTCACGTCTTGATTACGGTGGCAAATAACCAAATGTATATTACCGATCAACGCAGTGCTAACGGTACCTTTCTGAATGGGCGACCTCTGCGCCAAGCCAATCAACCGATTTCCTTTAAAGATACCCTACGGATGGGTCCCTATAAAATGACCGCCACTTTAGTCCACAGTAATGATCTCAACGCCACCGCCCAAAGTCCCAATGTATCCAGTTTTACACCGTCGGTGAAGTCGATTCCCCAGAAGAAAGTAGTGATTTGGGTGATTGGGATCGGGGTTTTGTTGTTAACCGCGTTTGCGGCTTGGGCGATAGCTAGCACAATTTTAGAGCGATCGCGCCCTCAACCGTCGCCCACAGCGCCGTCTAGTAGTCGCCTGTTCAATGGAGCGTTTGTGAGAAACGCGGCTCTATACCACCACAGCCGAGGCTGAAGAGAAAACTACAAATCATGAGTCTTTAAGTAGACGACTGGCTGAGACCCTGAAACATCTACCATGACTTCACTAGCCCAGTCTGAGGTATTCAGGAATCCGCCCATAACTTCCTTGGCTTCGTCTGGATTCCACCAAGGAACATCCCTAAGCTCCTGTGAACTGAACGGACGAAATCCTTCTTTTAATGGTTCGGTATATCCAGCATTAGTCAGAAAACTGTCCAAGGCACTTTGATCGAGAGCAAACCGCAGGACGATCAACGTGTCAATACCGGACTCGGTGTGAACTTCAATTTCAGCGGTGTACCAGTAGGTGAAGCCTCCGAGGGCAAAGAACCAGTCCTGTGACTCCGATTTAGTTGCATAGTAGTTGCGCCGCTGACCCTCAAGAGCGAAGCGCATATGTTGGGTTGGATCTCCGGCAGCAATCCGAGAGTTTGCTTCTGCTTTAGCTGTTTCTATCTCAGTTTGAACCCGTGTCTGAAGACCATCTAGATCTCGCAGCATCTGATCGACGTTGACGTTAAGTGGTGTTCCTGTATTGTTAAGATAGTGCCTCATGTGACGTGCGGCGTTGGTCATGCCCAAGGACTCCGCCGTATCAGCGACGCGATACCAAAACTGCTTTTTGAACCGATCTCCGATTCCGGCTTCCTCAACTCAATATTATATTAGTAGCGAGCAAGATGCTCACACTACAACAAGAATTTCGTCATTATTGACATTAAGGTTTAAATGCCGAACAGCTTAGTAGAACTTTATAAAAATAACTCACTCATCAAAATGCTCCCTCGGCTTCCCCTACTCCCCCTACTCCCCCGGCTCCCCCTGCTCCCCCGACTCCCTCTAAGACGTTGGCGGTTTATCCTGTTGGCATTGCTGACGCTACTGCTGACGCTGAACCCATTTCCCAGCTTTGCCCAAACCTCGCCAACCAATCATAATGACAAAGCACCAATCGTGCTAGATGGTCGTGTTTTATTACAGGTCAGAAGTTTAAATAATAATTATACCGCAGAAAATCGAGCAAAGCGGATTAATGATATTTTGGCGCAAGCGGTGCAATCCTCTCAACCTGTCAGCGTTGAAGTGAAACAGACAGAGGATCAAACCACGCTAATTATTCCTTCCTTGCCTGAGTCAGATCATCTGCTTACAGTAACCGATAAGGATGTCTTACCAGAACTTACTGCTTTTCGGCAAGCCCGAATTTGGCAGGGAATTTTGGAACGGGCATTTGTACAAGCCCAATTTGAACGATCGCCCGCCTATATTCGTCAGGCGTTAGGTTTTGTTTTGGGGGCGATCCTGGTGGCGATCGCGATTCATTTGGGTTTGCTGTTTCTGGGGAAATGGGTGTCTCATCGTTTAAGGGTGTGGCTGGGACAACCGACATCCTCGTTTCACGCCTGGGAAGATCCGGCTCAATTCATGGTACGCCTTGCCAGACTGGGATTACAGGGCGGATTATGGATTGCGATCGCCTATTATGTGACTGATTTGTTTCCGGTGAGTCGGATCTGGCGCTATGAGTTATTTGATTTCATCGCTAAGGTTTTTGATATTCTCAATGCGCCTGTAATTAGTTTGGGCAGTAGTAAATATTCTGCCCTAGAATTATCATTGCTTTTGGGCTTAACCATTGGCTTATGGTTTGCGGTTAGTTCTCTCACTAAGCTGTTTAAATCCTATGTGTTAGCCCACACCGGGGCTGAACCGAGATTACAAGAAGTGATTACGGTTCTCACCCAATATCTTCTTACGTTTCTCGGACTGATTGTTCTGTTACAAATTTGGGGGTTAGATGTTGGATCTTTAACGATTCTTGCCAGTGTTCTCGGTGTGGGGATTGGTTTTGGGGTGCAGAATATTGCCAATAACTTTATTAGTGGGATTATTATTACCTTTGAACGCCCGATTCAAATCGGGGATTTTGTCAAAGTGGGGGATTTACTGGGAACTGTAGAACGCATTGGCGCCCGCAGTACGGAGATTTGTACCTTAGATCAAGTGACGATTATTGTCCCCAACTCCCGCTTTTTAGAGAGTGAGGTGATTAATTGGAGTCATGGAAACCCGATTTCTCGGCTGCGAATTCCTGTGGGTGTGGCGTATGGTTCAGATATCGAGAAAGTCCAAACCGCCTTACTTGAAGCCATAAAAAATCATCCCGAAGTGCTGCTGCAACCGCCACCCCAAGTTTGGTTTGAGGGGTTTGGGGAAAGTTCCCTGGACTTTGAGTTACTGGTGTGGACAGGAGAACCGAAGAAACAGTTTAAAGTTAAAAGTGATCTCAACTATCGGATTGAAGCCTGTCTGCGCCGTTATGAGATTGAGATTCCCTTTCCACAGCGGGATTTACATCTGCGATCGCCTCAACTTGAAGAAATTTTTAATCAGTTATTATATCGGGATGCATCGACATCTTCTGGGCGAACAATTGCGCCGACAAATGGGAATCAATCTAATCATACCTCCCCTGCTCAAGCCCAAGAGTCTTTGGCGGCTACGACTGAGACATCTGGAGCAGTTTCTCAGACAATGACTTCAGCGAAAACCATTACGGAGACAGAACTTGAGGCTTTAGTTGCAGCGATGCGGGGTGCAGATGGGGTGGAAATTAAAGACCGCCGTTATCGGGGAAATCTTTATCCGCACTGTTTCATTGGTGCAGAAGCGGTGGAATGGTTAGCGCAACGGATTCAGGGGTCTCGACAAGAGGCGATTCGTATTGGACAAATGCTGATTGATAGCGGGATTATTCATCATGTTATTGATGATTATCCGTTTCAAGATGATTATTCGTTTTACCGATTTTATCGGGATGATTTTTGATCCAGGGGAGTGATAGCGTAGTGCGGCTGGCACAGAATGATAGGGCGCGTAAGCGATCGTTGTTTAACCGATAGTTGAATAACAAAATGCCGAACAACGACAAACCCTCTCTGCGTACCTCTGCGTTAAACAAACATAATCATGATATCAATAACTAGGAGAGTAAAATTTCAGGGAGGTAATGAGTATTGTCAGGTTCAAATGGGTAAGTAAATAATTTGGTCTTGATATTCGTCATCTAAAGCTCCTTCAGCAATAAGTATGAGTTCATTGATTGTTTCACCAATACCCATATCAGGGTTTAAGATAAAAATTCCTGGTACGTGGCGACCTTGACTGAGGTGGTCAGCTAAATACACGGGCATTGAAGTACGATTATTAGTAACTAGAATAAAGTTATGCTCTTCACACCAAATTAGGATTTCTGGATCTAATGTGCTTTTTATCGGAGTAGATGGTTCTCCAACTGCCCGGATCACCAAACTTGGCTCTCGTCGTCGCAGTTGATTAATATAGATTGGATTCATATTTTCATCCATTAGATACCTGAGCATTAGTTTTCTAATGTATTGCCTCACTTTCCGCCTTTAATTGCATGAGTTTTCTCACGACAGGTGATGGATTACGTCGTTGTTCTTGCCGCATTTTTTGCCCCCAGTCTAACCAATCTGCCATATAGTTACTAATTGTTTCTTGATGATGCAGATAATAAAGAATTGTGGCATAAACTTGTTCTAGGGAAAGAGTCGTATAAATTTTGGCAATTTCTTCTGGAGTACGAGCGCGATAAATGTACTCATACAAAATTGTCTCAATTCCAATCCGCGAACCCTTAAGCCGAATATCATTGGGAGCGAGAATATTGAAATAGTCTTCGATTTGCATAGTGGTCTAACTGCCGTTTAAAGTTAAAACGTAAGATATAGCAATATTATACCATTTTGAACTCTTCTGTTTGGTTAAATTCCCGCGATCGCGGAGCGTGTTCTTTCAGAACGTATCGCGCCCTGATCTAGGGACAAATTCATCCTTGAAACAACGAGAGCCAATTTCCGATTAAAACAAAAGGTGTTCAATAATAAGGATGCTGATAATTCGCATTGGTTAAAAACGCTGACGGAGACAGAGCTTGAGGCTTTAGTTGCAGCGATGCGGGGTGCAGATGGGGTGGAAATAAAAGACCGCCGTTATCGGGGAAATCTTTATCCGCACTGTTTCATTGGTGCAGAAGCGGTGGAATGGTTAGCGCAACGGATTCAGGGGTCTCGACAAGAGGCGATTTGTATTGGGCAAATGCTGATTGATAGCGGGATTATTCATCATGCGATTGATGATTATCCGTTTCAAGATGATTATTCATTTTATCGATTTTATCGGGATGATTTTTGACACAGGGGATTGAAAGCGTAGTTTGGATATCAGTGCATTGGAAGCTATTGATTCCATTGTTCGCGCATTCCTTGCAAATTGTCACGGACAGTAATTGTGTTTGGATGGTCATCCCCCAGCAGGCGTTTTTTCATCTCTAAGGCTTGCAAATACAAAGGTTCAGCTTCATCATATCTTCCCTGTGATTCGTAGAGTCCAGCTAGATCGTTCAGACTGGTTGCTACAGAGGGATGGTCATCACCCAGCAGGCGTTTATATAACTCTAAGGCTTGCTGATATAAAGGTTCAGCTTCACTATACCTTCCTTGTGATCTGTAGAGATTAGCCAGATTGTTGAGACTGGTTGACACATGGGGATGGTCTTCTCCTAAACGTTCCTTTGCTACTAATAAGCACTGCTTGTACCAGGGTAACGCTTGTGTATAAAGTCCTTGACCTTGATAAAATCGACCTAAACCAACAAAGGGCAAAATTAAATCCTGATCACTGAACCAAGCTTTATGAGTCGTTGCGGCTTCTGCTAGGTGCGGAATCATCGGGGTGGCTATGACAATATCATCTTTAGTTGGCGTTTCAGGAATTTGCTGTGCCGCCTTAACCATTCCCTGGCAAAACTGTTGTTTAAGTTCTGATGCTTCAGTTAACTCTTCTAACTTCCCGTTCAAGAATTCCCGAATCAGTTGGTGCAGTTGATAACTCTCTTTATCTACCCGTTCCAATAAGCTCCGATTCACTAATTCATCATCTCTACTATCCTCTAACTCTTCTATATCTTCCTCTGACCAGCATTTTTCTACCCATGCCCAGGGAATGGGAGCTAAGGCAAATACACTCAGAAAACAAGCTAATTTCTGAGCCTCTTGACTCAGTTCAACCCAACTCAACTCAAATGCCGCCTCAACTCCCAATTGTGCGGTCATGTCCCCATCTGGATTCCTTAGAGAACGGTGCTTTAACTCCAAACGTTGGCACATTTTCTCTACTGACAAATCAGGCTTACGCTGTAAATACCGCCCCACTAATTCCAATCCCAAGGGTAAATAGCCTAATTGTTGACATAGACGTTTTGCCTGTTCCGGTTCCGCCTCTATTCGTTCTTGTCCAATCAATGACACGAACAGAGCGATCGCTGCTGCTTCAGTCAGTACATCCAGATGTATCCGTTCAAAAGATGCCCCTAACCTTTGCCGTCTGGTGGTAATCAACACCTTAAACCGGGATTCCGCAGGAGGGAGATAGGGTTTTATCTGCCGATAATTTCGCACATCATCAAAAATAAATAGAACATCCCCTCCCCGCCAATGTCGCCAGCAGAAAGCCACCTGTTCAGCTAACTCTAACCCATCGGGTAACTGTAAATCTAATTGAGTTCGAGCAAAACTAACAATCTGAGTTCCCACAACTCCATCCCCCGCCTGTATCCAGCACAAGCCACTGGGGTAGGTTCCCTGTTTCTGGTGGTGTAGAGCATATTGCAAAGCTAATTCAGTTTTACCCACGCCTCCCATCCCAGCTACCGCACAAATCGCGATGCGCTCAGTTTGCTGTAACCTTTGGTGCAGATTTTCCAGAACTTCCGCGCGTCCCACAAATTCAATCACACCACTATGCTTTAAATTATGGGGAGAAGCTGCTAACTCAGTTTTCAGCGTCTCTGACTGGGGTTGTCGTGGTGTCAGGCAACGAGTAAGATGAATCGGTGTCCCAGAATTGCTACAAATCGGACGTTGGGGAAACGCTGAACCCATTTGATGGAGACGATCCACTACCGTGTGATTCGTCACCCACCGTTCTGACTGGGGTTCCAGCGCCTCTAGTAACGCCGCCGTGAACGCACTATGACTTCCATCAATCCCCTCGTATGCTACCTCGAACTCTCGTGATGCAGCAATGAAAGAGCGATCGCGTGCTTTCCCTCTATCTCCTGGATCAGCTTCAGCAAAATTGAGAACCTCCCCACTGTAACAGCAATCCAGGATAATAATTTGCTGTCGCACCTCACTTTCCAGCAGCAAGTCACGTAACCACTTGAAACGTAATCCCCAGTTTCCCCCCTCTGGATTCACATCACTGCTAGCTAAAAACCCTTCCTGAATCCCCCGATTTTTCCGCAATCCATGCCCAGAAAAGTATAATAGCGCAGTATCAGGGACAGACCGACCCTCTGGCATAAACAATTGTATAATGGCGTCTTCTAGCTGACTCAGTGTTACCTTGGTTTTCTGACCCACCCGAATCCGGTTATTCTGCTTATCCTTAACCCCTGGGAGTCGGGTAACAATAAACTCACCATACTGTTCGAGTCGTTGAGCTACTGCCTCAGCATCTCCCCCTGGTGCTTGCAGGGGATTCAATCGGTCATACTTATTTATACCAACAACCAAGGCATCCCGACTCATCGCCAACAATTTTTATTCCTGTTATTTCCTCATCATGACAAACTTTCGGCTGATCGTCTCCAACCATTAATATTCGTAGGGTGCGTTAGCGAAGCGTAACGCACCATTTTAATGGGTACGTCACACCATTTTAATGGGTACGTCACACCATTTGAATTGGTGCGTCACACCATTTGAATTGGTGCGTTACGGCGCACGGGTGTTCTGTTAGGAACAAAACTAAATAAAAACTATGCGCCTAACGCACCCTACACCTAACTATGCGCCTAACGCACCCTACACCTTTCTATGCGCCTAACGCACCCTACACCTAACTATGCGCCTAACGCACCCTACACCTTTCTATGCGCCTAACGCACCCTACACCTTTCTAAAAGGGAAAAGGGGGATCTATAGTAAATAATAACCAGTGCCACCCCATCAAATAATTATGCCTCAACTCATCCCGATTAAACTTGACGATCAAACCATCATCTATATCGAAGCCACAGACGAAGTAGACATTCCAGACATCACCGCAGAGGAAGAAGAAGAGGAAGAGGAAGAAGCCTTAGTTGACAAATCTGGTCGCGTCGTCGAAGCTCAAAAGCAGATGGTGCAGAATTTCCGAGCGATTCAAGGCACAATTCGAGCGTACACCATCTACACGTTAAGCGCCTTTAAAAAAATGGCGATCGCCAATGTCAATAAAGTTACCCTAGAATTTGGTATCGAGCTGGGTGGTGAAGCTGGCGTTCCTTATGTCACCAAAGGAACAGCTAAAAGCAATCTAAAGATTACCGTCGAATGTTCATTTCCTGACTCAACTGAACAGGACGCTAATCGCAAATAAGTGTAACTTGCTGATGACAGTTTGAAGACAAACCTAATCAGACTTAATAAGAGATCCCCCCTAGCCCCCCTTGTAGATCCCCCTCCCGTCCCTCTTTTTTGATCCCCCTTCCGTCCCCCTTAAAAAGGGGGAGACCAAATGTTGCTTCGCTTTTTGTTTCATGGGGAAGCCAGCGGATGCTTCGCTTTTTGTTGCACGGGGGGAATAATAAATGGAATCAAAGTCCCCCTTTTGAAGGGGGATTTAGGGGGATCTAAACTGTGAGCGCTAGTTATACAAAGTTTTAAGTTGACACGGATGGGCAATGCCGTACCCCTACTATAGGCGTTTGGGCGTAAAGCCTGTGTTTGTTTCGAGGGTGTTGGGTAAGCTGTTCGGCATTTAAACCTTAATGTTAATAATGGTGAAAGCCTTGTAGTGCGAGCATCTTGCTCGCTACTAATACCCAATTTAAATGCATGACAGCTTATATACCTCTAGTGTAGCTTGTTAGTGGAGATCCTTGCATAAAGGATTCATTGACGCTTTAGTTATATTCTCATAGTTGTCTAATCAAAAAAACTTTTTACCCTGCTACATCGATGAATAAACCTGCTGTGCCATTTCTCTCAATAATCGCTGATTATTTTGATAGACTTCCAGATACAAATTCGCCGAGTCACCTTCATCCGTTTGCAAACGATAAACCGTATCGCCACGACGGAACGAATTCTCTGGATCATCCTGCTTATGTTTCACAGTAATTGAATCTCCTGTTCGCTTCGATTGTCCCAAATAATATTGACCCGACTCACCCGCACAGATAGCAAAACGATAGTTGTCCGTTTCCCCAGCCGTTCTTAAGCTAGTTTCTTGGGGACATTGGTTATATAATCCCGTCTGTTCTACTTCAGCTAGCCGATAATAGGCTGTGTCTCCAGAGTTTCTAATATAACCCGTTTGTTGGAGGAATTTGCGTAAATCCTTAAAGAATGACTCTCTGTCATTTCCTTGATAAGCTTGACGAACACGCTGCCAACCATCTTCACTTTGACCAAGCATATACTTATCCGCTAAATAAGCGGCTAATGCTCCTCTAGCCACACCGGGATAATCTGTTTCTGTATAACGCTGCCAGAGTTGATAGGCATCATTGTAGATCAGTTGCGGATAGCTGCGCGTTACATCTACCATCTTGCCATTGCGATACTGCCAAATTTGCAAGGGAAAGGATGAACCCGCATAAGACGTAAAAGCGTAGGCAAAGCTATCGTCCCGCGTCAAAAATTCAGGAATGTTATCTTGATTTAAGTCCTTAAATTCATAACCCGCATTCCCCCAAAACTGTTCGGTTAGAGTATAGGCATCTTGAGCCGCATCGTAGCGATAAATCATAGAAACCCAACAGCAATGCGCTCCCCCCGTATAGATGTCTAAAATAACTTCGGGTTCGGGGTTAACGTCTAAGTTGCGGACTTGCAAATCCGTCAACCGACAAATTCCAAACTCTGTTAATGACGATTGATTCAGTAAAATTTCTCCATCCCGACTGATTTGTAATTGGGCGTCATCTAAACAAAAGTCTTGGCTTTGATAGGAAAACTCAGCTCGAACATTTCCCGATTCAGCGGTTTTGGTTTCGGCTACAGCCGGAGTCGCGAATCCCATAGAACCGATAGCGATAATAGCGAATAAAAATAGTTTGTTCATTTTTCAGATTTAAAATAAGGGAACAGCGAACAGAAGGAATTGAGGGTTCAACTTGAGAGTTTGTAGTCAGCGCTTTAGCGCTGCTGGCACGCTTCGTGCCTACTACGAACCCCGTTTAAATCGAATGTCAACTGACTTGAGAGTTTGTAGTCAGTGCTTTAGCGCTGCTGGCACGCTTCGTGCCTACTACGAACCCAGCTTAAGTCGAATGTCACTGACTTAAGGTTGGTGGGCAATGCCCACCCTACGGTATATTACTGGTTTCGGCGATCCCAAAGGCTTATTTCAGTGCTATTCAGCTTAAGTCGGAGTCATTCTGCCGAGGTCATGTTCTATTGAACCGTTATATCATTGCCTTGTTCCTTACCCTCTGCCATCTGCCTCCTGCCTCCTGCCTTCTATCTTTAACCCCTCGCAGATTAGGATGTAGAGGGAGCATCTGTGCCAAACGAGAGAGTCATGAGTCAAACTGAACACATTCTTTCCCAGTTACCGGGAGATGTCTTGGCAGGCTTGCGGAAGGCTGACCAATTCTGGCAAGCGTTGCGAGACGGTACCACACCGATTCCCCAGGTGGTTAAGGAATCAACAGAACCTTTGGGAACCGTCGATTGGGATATCGTTATCTGTGGCGGTACCTTAGGCATTTTCCTGGGCGCTGCGTTGCAAAGGCGAGGCTGGCGCGTCGCCCTATTGGAACGGGGAATTCTGCGGGGGCGGGATCAAGAGTGGAATATTTCCCGCCCAGAACTTGAGGTATTCCTGGAACTTGACCTGTTATCACCCGAAGAATTAGAAGAGGCGATCGCATCTGAGTATAACCCAGGTCGGGTGAGTTTTTTGGGGGGAGAGGATGTCTGGGTGCGGGATGTCCTGAATATTGGCGTTGACCCGGTTTTCCTCCTGGATACCCTCAAGTCCAAGTTTCTCGAAGCTGGGGGTCAGCTTTTGGAAAAAACGGCATTCGCGGGGGCGGTGATTCATCCCGATGGGGTGCGCGTCGAGGCGGCGGGTGGATTAAACACTCGGTTACTGATTGATGCGATGGGTAACTTCTCTCCCATTGTTAAACAAGTGCGCCAGGGGGAAAAACCGGAAGGCGTTTGTCTGGTTGTGGGTAGTTGCGCTCAAGGCTTTACCCAGAATGATACAGGAGATTTAATTGTCTCTTTTACACCGATTCAGAATCATTGTCAATACTTTTGGGAAGCCTTTCCCGCCAGAGATGGCAGAACTACCTATCTATTCAGCTATCTCGACGCCCATCCCCAACGCCCCAGCTTGGGGTTTTTTATGGAGGAATACTTCCGGCTATTGCCCGACTATCAAGGGGTGGAACTCTCCCAACTTGATTTTAAACGAGTGTTATTTGGCTTTTTCCCATCCTACAAAGACAGCCCCATCAGAATGCCCTGGAATCGAATTTTGCCTGTGGGTGATAGCAGTGGCGCTCAATCCCCCGTCAGTTTTGGCGGATTTGGTTCCATGGTACGTCACCTCAAACGTTTGACAGAAGGCATCCAGGACGCCCTTAGCGGCGACATTTTGACCCAAGACGCCTTGAATCTACTGCAACCCTATCAGCCAAATATTGCCGTTACCTGGATGTTTCAACGGGCGATGAGTGTGGGCGTTGAGCAAAATATACCCCCCAATCAAATCAATGCGTTGCTGAGTGGTGTTTTTCAAACAATGGCACAGTTGGGGGATGACGTACTGCGTCCCTTCCTGCAAGATGTAGTGCAGTTTTCTGGACTATTCCAAACCCTGACACTGATTTCCCTAACTAAACCCGGACTGGTGACGCCTGTGATTCCCCAAGTTGGGTTAACCACCCTGTTAGATTGGATGGTGCATTACATAAATCTGGGTGTCTACAGTGGCTTATATCCATTAGGACAATTGATGAGTAAACCCGTAAACCAATTACCCCCGACTCCCCAATACTATTACCACCGTTGGCTGGATGCATGGCGCTATGGTTCTGGGGGGGATTATTAATCGGACGTTGCATAGGATGGTGGGGGAGATGGGGAGGCTGTAGAGACTCCTCATGCTACGTCTCTACAAAATTAAATGCTGGGTCATTAGTCATTGGTTATTCAAAGGCGACTTCGGACTAAGGACAAATGACGAAGGACTAAATAAGAAGGGACTATGAAGATATGGAAGCGCCTGACTGGAGCTGGGCGCAAACTTAGCATCACCACCAAGTTTGCGTTGGCATTTATTGCGCTACTGTTGTTAATTGGTATTGTCTCAATGACAGGCTTTGTCTCGCTGCGGCAAATGCGTAATGAGACTAAAGCGGTGCTTCTGACCAGTATTGAGGTGCAACGACACGGGTTTGAAATGGATGCCGCGTTACGCAATGCCCGTCGCGTGGAAATTGATTTCTTTTTACGGTGGCCCAGTATTAATTTTTCCAGTACCAATCTAAATGACTTTCGCGACAAGCACCGCCAAGAGATTGAAAAAGTTATTGATATTAGTAGCCAACTGCAAGAGCTTCTGGTTCAGGTGCAGGGGGGCATATTTAAACGGCAGAGTAATCCGGATTTAGTCGAGTATGTGGAAATTGTTGAGCAATATTCTCGCAGTTTCCAGGAAACGGTGGGTTTGGTGAGTAATTTGGCGATTGATAATGTTGGGGTTCTCGAACAACTGGAACAAAATTTAACCCTATTGCAGAAACGCTTGGAACTAGCCGATGCTCAAGAGTTTCTGGGATTAGTTAATCAAATGCAATCTTATGAAAAAGAATATTTATCCACTCGTGAACCTGCCAGAATGGAGTTGCTGACGAAAACAGCGCAACAGTTACGTGAGCAAATTAACGCCAGTGCTAAGTTTGATGAAACGGAACGCAGACAGGCATTGAGATATCTTGATGCTTATCAAGCGGTTGCCGAAGAGATCGTGAAACTGGATCAGGAAATTCAGGACAAAATTCGCAATTTTGATCAACAGGCACAGAGACTAGCGAATAAATTAATCGACTTGGCGCGTGTGGAGGCAGAGCGATCGCGTCAAATAATTAATGACACCAGTGATACGGCGACGGTATTATTAGTGGCGGCTGTGTTGGTCGCATTAATTGCGGCAGTAATTATTGCCAGACAGTTTGCTTCGGCGTTAAAAACATTGGATCGGGAAACGGCAAAATCCGAACATTTACTGCTGAATGTTTTGCCAGCACCCATTGCTCATCGGTTGAAGCGAGAAGAACGGACGATCGCGGATCACTTTAATCAGGTGACGGTACTCTTTGCCGATATTGTCGGGTTTACTGAGTTGGCGTCTCACACCTCACCGATTGAGTTGGTTGAGATTTTGAATGTAATCTTCTCGGAGTTTGACCAACTGGTTGAGGAACACCATTTAGAAAAGATTAAGACGATTGGCGATGCCTATATGGTGGTTGGCGGGCTACCGATGCCGATGCTCAACCACACCGAAGCGATCGCGGATATGGCGTTGGATATGCAACGGGTAATTGAGCAATTTTGTCAAGAAACCGGGAAATCCTTTAGTATTCGCATTGGTATTCATACAGGACCGGTGATTGCGGGGATTATTGGGATTAAAAAGTTTATTTATGATTTGTGGGGAGATACGGTAAATATTGCCAGTCGCATGGAATCTCACGGGTTACCAGGGAGTATTCAGGTAACGGAAGACACGTATAAGCGCCTCAAGCATCGTTATCATTTTGAAGATCGTGGTCCGATTCAAGTGAAAGGAAAGGGGCAAATGAATTGTTATTTGCTCACCGGGAGAAAGCAGAATTCGCCAACGATTGAATATGTTGAATTATAAGGGAACCGGGACAAATGACCCATGACCGATTTAATCGTCTAAGCAAGATCCCCGACTTCTTGGAGAAGTCGGGGATCTGTCTGTGTACAAGGCTAAAGCCCTGACGACAAACCCAATCCATGAAAATTCCGTAATTCTACGGTAGCGATCGCATTTCTCGATCTGGCTTAATTTGAATATCAGTAGGAATACGGAGTCGGAGACAGGGTGTCATGGTCAGATGCAGGCAAAGTCAATCACGTCGGGGAATCCGTTTAGCCGCAGGAGTGGCGATCGCGTGGGTTCTATCCCATTGGACAACTCCGACTTTTGCCCAAGTTATTCCGGATTCTACTCTAGGGGGGGAAAGTTCTGTGGTGACGCCAGATGTGATCATTCAGGGACTTCCCACCGATCAGATTGATGGGGGGGCGATTCGAGGTGCGAATCTGTTCCACAGTTTCTCGGAGTTTAATGTGGGGGAGGGACAACGGGTTTATTTCGCTAATCCGACGGGAATTGACAATATTCTCAGTCGGGTTACGGGTATGGATATTTCGGATATTTTGGGAACCTTGGGGGTCAAGGGTGGGGCAAATTTGTTTCTGATTAATCCGAATGGGATTGTTTTTGGTAAAAATGCCCAATTGGATGTTCAGGGGGCGTTTGTGGCGTCTACCGCAGCGGAGTGGGTGTTTGAGAATGGCACAGAGTTTAGTGCAACGAACCCCCAAGCACCGCCATTACTGACGATTAACCTGACGCCGGGATTGCAATATGGCTCGAATTATCAAGGCGCGATCGCCAGTTCTGCTACTTTAGCTGTCGCAGGGGATTTGATTCTCGCGGGTCGAAATCTTGACCTAGAGAATCAGGTACAAGCTGGGGGGAATTTGACTCTATTGGCGACAGATACGCTGACGGTGCGGGATAGTGTAGCGAGTCCGTTTATTGCTTCAGCGATGGGTCAACTTTTGGTGCAGGGAAATCAAGCGGTTGATGTTTTTGCTTTGAATCATCCCGATAGTGGGTTATTTTCCGGTGGGGATATGGTGCTGCGTTCTGGCAATACGGTTAGTGCAGATGCTCACTTCTGGAGTGGTGGAAATTTTCGGATTGAACAGTTAGATAGTAGTTTAGGGAATTTGTCAAGTCCTTATGACCCGATTATTGCTTCAGCGAATGATGTTGAATTTGGTAATTATACAGGTGCTTCCCTACATATTTTAGCTGGAGGTCGGGTGAGAATTACAGGAGATATTGAGATTGATAGTGCGGATAATGCTACGACATCGATTAGTCCTGATGCCCCGGCTCCCTATAATGATCCAGCGCTTAGAACTATTACGCTTTCAGATAATACCACAACTATTTCAATTGATGGTAGTGCTAGACCAACGTTGGATATCCGGGCTGGAATTGATTGGACATTACTGCCAGGAGGGATACCAGGAAATACAGTTTTGCCTATAACAACAAACCCGACTCCTACTTTTGGTACAGGTGCAACAAATGCCAATATTGAAATTACAGGGAATATTCGGATTACTGAGCCAGATGGATTCGTTCTTTTAACCAATCAGTATAGTTCCAACGGATTATCAGGTGACATTGAAGTCGGAATGATTAATACGAGTAGCACTGTTGATAACGGTGGCTCAGTTTTTCTCGATTCTCGAAGCGCTCTTGCCATCACTGGCAATGTAGATTCTTCTTCTTTCACGGCTGCTGGCAATGGCGGCAATATTACCCTTTTTGCAGAAGATGCATTTTCTATCTCAAATAATGTTCTTGTAACTAATCAAATTAATGGTTCTGGTATAGGTGGTGATATTAATGTTAAAGCCAGATCAGTTTCCTTAACTGATGGGGCAAGGATTTGGGCTGTAAATGCTGGTGACGGTCAAGGGGGAAATATAACCATCACTGCCACAGATTTTGTGGAAGTAATAGGTATCTCCGCCAGTGGTCGAGATAGTTCTTTAGCTTCTCTTCCTACTGGTACTGGATCGGGTGGAGACATAGCCATTGAAACAGGACGGTTAATTGTTCAGGATGGAGCTGGGATATTAACGGTTACGAATGGAGCCGGTCAGGGGGGAAATTTGACCGTGAATGCCTCTGAGTCTGTTGAATTGAGTGGTGCGCCAACTAATGTACTGTATAGTGGCTTATTTGCTGGGACTGTCGATACTGGAAATGGTGGAGATATCACAATTGAAACCAAACGGTTGATTCTTCAAGATGGGGGAGAAGTTGCAGCTTCTAGTAATTTGCAGACTGACGGTGGTGGTTCCGCCGGAAATATTACTATATTTGCTTCCGAGTCTGTGGAAGTTCTGGGAAGATCAGTTGATTCTGGACTGCCAAGTGGTTTGTTTACTTTCACTTTCGGCTCTGGAGAAGGAGGAAATTTAGCAATTAACACAGGCAAATTCATAGTTCGGGATCGAGCTTCTGTTGCTGCGAGTACTAATGGTAATGGGAACGCAGGAGATTTGGAAATAGTTGCTTCCGAGTCTATGGAAGTTATCAATGCAGAGGTTCGTGCCAGAACAACAGTTGGTTCTGGAAATGCTGGTAATTTGGAGATTACGACTAACCAATTAATCGTGGGGGAGGGAGGCTTAGTTTCAGCTAGCACTTTTGGTCCAGGTGAGGCGGGAACGTTAACAGTGAATGCGGATGATTTTGTCCAGGTTATTGGTACTTCCGCTGACGGTGAAACGTCCAGTCGTTTGTTTTTGGATTCTACGGGTAGCGGTAATGCTGGAGAATTGGAGATTAATACAGGAACATTAATTGTTGAAGAGGGCGGGCGAGTTTCTGCAACGACATCCGATCAAGGTCAAGCAGGAAATTTAACGGTTAATGCTGATTCTGTGCAAGTTATTGGTACATCGGCGAATGGGGAAAAGTACAGCCGCTTGCTATTTGACACGTCAGGTTCGGGTGATGCTGGAATATTAGATATCAACACGAATCGGTTAGTGGTTCGAGATGGGGCGAGAGTTTCTGCGGTTACTACTAGCACGGGTGAAGCCGGGAAACTTAATGTGAATGCTTCTGAATCTGTTGAGGTTATTGGGACAGCATCTGATGGGATAACTTCCAGTCGCTTATTATTTGATTCGTCGGCTTCTGGAACGGGAGGAAATGCGGGAGAATTAACCATTGATACAAGTCGGTTAATTGTCCAAGATGGAGGATTGGTTTCCGCGACAACGGCGAATACGGGTGAAGCGGGAAAATTAACTGTAAATGCGTCTGAATCGGTGGAAGTTGTTGGTACGTCACCGAATGGTCAAACCCCTAGCCGTTTAGTCTTTGATTCGTCGGGTTCCGGTAATGCGGGAGAGTTGAAGATTGACACAGAACGATTAGTTCTCCAAGGTGGTGGAGAAATATCTGCGACAACCTTTGATTCGGGACAGGGCGGAATTATAGAGGTTAACGCTTCAGAATCCGTAGACGTTAACGGTTCAGGAAGTGGCTTATTTTTTGAGTCTCGAAGTTTGGCAAATGCCAGAGGAATCACGCTGAATACGGGTCGTTTAACTGTGGAAAATGGCGGACAATTAACCGTGAGTGGGAGTGGTTCTGGCACGTCTGGGGATTTGGAGATTACGGCGGATTCGATCTTTTTAACCAATCAAGGACGCTTGCGGGCAACAACGACAGCTAGTGAAGGGGGGAATATTCGTTTAGATGTGACCGATTCTATTATTATGCGCTTCAATAGTGAAATTGCGGCGGAAGCCTTTGGTACGGCAAATGGGGGTAATATTACGATTAATGCTGGGGGAATTATTTGGGCGATTCTCTCAGAAAATAGTGATGTCGTGGCTAATGCATTTGCGGGTCAAGGTGGGACAATTTCGGCGACGGCTTTACTGATTGAAGGGTTTCGCCAATTTGAAGACCGCCGCACTCCAGAGAGTGATTTCACGGCGAGTTCTGAATTAGGAATTGATGGAACGGTAGAGGTTAATACGGAAACTCGCCCTCAACTGGAACCTTTACCTCAGTTACAACCTGTAGACCCAATTGAAGCCCGATGTCAAGTGGGTCAACGGCGTGGAAGCAGTGAATTTATTATTTCTGGGCGCGGGGGTTTACCGCCTAATCCCATTAATAATGGGGGTTATAATCAGGGTTGGGTTGATTTCCGTGATCCGATACGTTCGAGGGACAATCGGGTGAATTCAGGGGGAAATAATCCGCAAACGGAGAGAAAATCGACTCAAATTATTGAAGCGCAAGGATGGATTATTAAGGAGAATGGAGAGGTGGAATTGGTGGCGTAAGTTCCGAATCCGACGCTGTATAGTTCCTGGCAAACCCCGATTTGTCCTGTACCGAATGACGCGATTGTCCCGTAGGGGCGCACCGACGTGCGCCCTGGATAGCCAGAAACACGTTTAACTCTAATATCTGACAATAACAAGACTTACGCAGCTACACCACATATCGTGGCAAAGGTGCGTTACGCTACGCTAACACACCCTACACGTAGAGGCTTTGTGTAAGTCCTAAATAGATTAGAGTTTCACAGCTTATTCATCCGACAGTTGCTTAACCCTTGAGCTTTTTTACAAAACTTATCATCAAAGGTATAAAATCCTGAACAATCTTGACTCTGTGCTAGATGAAAAGCATCAGCAAAATCTAAACCATTCTCATGCCAATTAATTACTTGAGCCATTAACCGAGCATTAGTAATATAAACATTCGACAAACCAAAAAGATATCTCAATCCTTGGCAAATATTAGCGGGTTTAAACTTATAAGCAAAACGTAAAACCCATTCTGTTTCCAGTATCACGGTATCTGGAATAAAAACTGCTGGTTCTCTAAAAAGTTCGACACTCTTGTTGAATTGTAACTCATCATCTTGAGTCAATAGCCGAACCACAACATTCGTATCAACCGCGATCATGCCATAATTCCTCTATACCTTGGCGAATTGCCTCATCTATTTCCTCAAGACTTTTAGGCGTTCCATTATACTTTAAACAGCCTGCGACTTCATCTAATGTCGTTTCTGGAAAAGGTTTCCTCGGTTTCAAAAGAATCCCATCTCCCATTTCAATCGCGATTAATTCAAGTCCGGCTTCCCAGTGATGAGCCTCTCGCAGAGACTTAGGAAGTATAACTTGACCTTGAGACGATATTTTTATTGTTTCCATAAATTGCTCAAGCCTTAACAATTGGGAATCTGTATAAATTATAACAGTCGCATCAGCGATCGCGAATCGCTCTCAACTTTTCCTGGAGAGGGGAAGGAGGACTATTGCGCTTCATTTGTTCAACATAAGCTTCACTTTCGGCTGTATGACGGTCCATTTCTTCCCGATGATCGTAATAATACGCAATGGCAGCATCAACGGATTCCAAGGGTAAATCATACTCCTGAGCAATATTTTCTAGGGATTCTCCCATCTCTAGATAGAGTTTGGCAATAGTCGCTACTGGCATTCTTGTACCAGCAATGCGAGGTTTACCGAAGCAATAGTTAGGATCGATGGCGATATGTTCTGTGCTTATGGGTTGAAGCCGCATATTTTTGTCTTGGGCAAGAAGAATACTTTTGTAATTTTATCATATTATGTGTACAGTAGAGAGCGGGGTTCTGCGATCGCAATTCCACTTTTGTTGGCGGTAAGTTATTTTTTTCCGCCGCTATTGGGGGGAAAGCGTGACGATGAACTGGCGCTAAAGCGCAACTACAAGCGCAACTACGAGCGCAATTACAAGCGCAATTACGAATAAGGGTGAATGATTGTTATTATAAATTATGACTAAATTGATGGTTTTATGGCGTCATCTGAAATTATTCTTTAAGTATGGGGTTATCGCTGTCTGTTTTACTCTATTGATTGGTTTGGGTCAAACTTATCTGATTCGTCAATCGGCACTGAGTACCGAACCTCCCCGAATTCTTAGCCAAACTCCTATTGTTGATGTCAATGGTTTAGTTCAACAAGGTCAAGGGTATTATCAAAATGGACAATTTACAGAGGCGGTAAGTCTCTGGGAAGAAGCGGTATCTCAATTGGCTGATGCAGGGAATCAACTTCAACAAGCGCGAGTTTTAAGTTATCTGGCTTTGGCTTTTCAAGAATTGGGAAAATGGCAAGAGGCGAAAGACGCGATCGCACTCAGTTTTAACCAACTCCAATCTCTTCCTGATTCGCCGGATAAATCTTTAATTTTGGCTCAAGTTCTTAATAATCAAGGACATTTACAACTCGCTCTGGGTAATGCAGCTGATGCTCTACAAACCTGGGAAAAGGTACATCGCCTCTACACCCGCTTGGGGGATGAAACCGGAAGTATTGGTAGCTTGATTAATCAAGCCCAAGCGTTGCAAAATATAGGACAGTTACGGGAGGCATTTAAAACGCTAACTCTGGCAACTATGCGTCTACAACGCCAACCGGATTCTTTGCTTAAATTTACGGCTTGGTCTCGTTTGGGAGAATTGGTGCGGGTTGTGGGTAATTCTAATCTGTCTGATCCTAATTGGTTGTCTTTAAAAGAATCTTTCCCGTTCAATACGTTAACTAATTTAGAACAATCTAAATACTTATTAGATGAAAGTTTGACTCTGGCGCAAAGCTTGGATAATACAGACGCGATGGCTGAAGCGTATTTCCAGTTGGGAAACTGGGCGAAGGATACTTATCATCACCAGCGCAGTCTCTACGAACGAACTCGCCCCTCTCTCCAGAATATTCAACCTGTTCTGGATGCTGTGACTCAAGCTGGTGATTATTATCAACAGGCAATAACTCTATCTAATTCGTCCCTAATTCCGCTCCAATCTCAGCTAAATTACCTGAGTGTTTTACTTAATACCCAACACTGGTTACTTAAGCAGCGGCACTGGTCAAATGCTCAAATATGGTGGCAGGACAAACTTGTACCGCAACTGCCGATTTTAACCCAAATTCAAGCCAAGATCACCACATTACCCACTAATCACACCGCTATTGATTGCCAAATTCAGTTTGCTCAACTTCTGGTTACGTTAAACCAAATTCAGCAAACGGTTAGCCAAAACCAGGTACAGGTTCCCAAAATTTATCGTCACAGCATTTGGACAAGATTGGATAGTTTATTAACGGCAACCTTTGACAAAAATCAACAGATTATTCAACAATCTCACGAGTTAGAGGATCGGCGTAGTGAGGCTTATGCGACGGGGATTAGTGGTAAACTCTATGAATCGACTCAGAACCTAGAAAATGCCCAGGAGTTAACAAATCAAGCGATTCAAATTAGCCAATCGATTCAGGCGTGGGATATTGCTTATCAATGGCAATGGCAACTGGGACGCTTACGGAAAGCCCAGGAAAATATTGAGGGAGGATTGGGCGCGATCGCCGCTTATCAAGCCGCCGTTAATACTGTCAATACGATTCGCCCAGATTTAGCGACTCTTAATCCTGATGTTCGCTTTTCTTTTCGCGATGAAGTTGAGCCGATTTATCGGGAATTGATTGATTTGCTGTTGCGAGATGAAACGCCATCACCGCAAAATTTAATCCAAGCCAGAGAGGTTTTAGCCCAACTGCAATTAGCGGAATTAGAGAACTACTTACAAGAAGCCTGTGCGTCATCAGATCCGGCTTTAATTGACACAATTGTCGATGAACACGCCCCGAATACGGCGGTTATTTATACGATTCTTTTAGAGGATCGATTAGAGGTTATGCTTAAACTACCTCACTGTAGAGACGTTGCATGCAACGTCTCTACACCATCGCAATCGAAAATTAATCCCAGTCATTCTCAATCTGGAACCCAGCCAACCTTACAACACCATCGCGTCAAGCTTTCCCCTCGTCAGGTGGAAGAAAGAGTTGATCAACTCCGCACTCAACTCACTAATCCTCAACGGACTTCTCGCTATACTAAAGCGATTCAAAATACCTCTCAACCGATCTATAATTGGTTAGTTGCTCCCTTTGAATCTCAGCTTAAAGCGAATGGGATAAATACCTTAGTTTTTGTCCTCGATGGTGCCTTACAAACCGTTCCCATGGCGGTGCTTTGGGATGGGAATCAGTACCTAATTGAAAAATATGCGATCGCGCTGAATCGAGAACCTCAATTACTGTCCCCTGTACCCCTCTCCCAGTACCCCTTACAGACGCTGGCTTTTGGACTATCTCAGGTGCGATCGCAATTTCGGGCCCATCAAGGCTTTACTCCCCTCACCAATGTTGAAATAGAATTGTCACAAATTCCCTCAGATGTCAAGTTGATGAATGATGCATTTACCAGTCAAGCCTTGCAATCTAAAATTAACGCCCGTCCCTTTTCTATTGTTCACTTCGCCACCCACGGACAATTTAGTTCTAATCCCAATGAAACCTTTATTTTGGCATGGGATAAACGGATTCAGGTGAATGAATTAAGTCACTATCTCAAAAGTCGCGAGGAAAATTTACCTGATCCGATTGAACTGTTAGTGTTGAGTGCTTGTCAAACTGCCAATGGGGATAGTCGGGCGACATTAGGGCTGGCGGGAATAACGGTTCGGGCTGGGGCGCGGAGTACGATTGGAACGTTATGGGATGTGAATGATCAATCAACGACTGATTTTATTCGGTTACTCTATGAACAGTTGACTAATTCCACGGAACCGATGAGCAAAGCGGAAGCGATACAGATGGTTCAGAATGAATTTTTAAACAATGCGAATTATCGGCATCCCTATTATTGGGCGCCCTTTGTATTAATCGGAAATTGGCTCTCGTTATTTCCTGGATAAATTCATCCTGGTGTGGGATATAATTTGATAAATTAAAACTGTAGGGACGCGATACAATACTCATTACCTCCCAACTCTTTTTACTATGAAAACTCTAGTCAAATGGACAGTAACCGACTACCATAGTCTGATTGAGACAGGCATTCTTGGCAACCGTCAGGTGGAACTTTTGCAAGGAGAATTAGTGGAAATGCCTCCAGAAGGACCCATTCATAGTTATATAACTGAAGGAAGCGTTCACTATCTACGTTCGTTGTTACAAGGATTAGCCGTAGTTCGAGAAGCACATCCGATTACTCTATCCGATTCTGAACCCCAACCGGATATAGCCATTGTGCAACCGCCTCGACAACGATATCGCCAGCGCCATCCTTATCCTCAGGATATTTTTTGGCTGATTGAAATTTCTCAGTCTACCTTAGAGTATGATCTCAATGATAAGAAAAAAACTTATGCTTTGGCAGGTATTCCAGAGTATTGGGTGGTTAATGTCAGGGCGCATCACATTCATATATTTCGACATCCTCAGTCAGACGATTATTTAGAGTCATTGGTAATCAGTCAAGGTACGATTGTATCCCAGGCATTTTCTACAATTGAGGTGTCAATTGATCGATTTTGGGCAGATATATAGGGCATCTTGTTCCAGACGTACCATGGCGCATCTGGAACAAAAGGAATTATTGATGATCAATTTCGATTGTTTCCAAGGTACAGCAGGGAAGAATCGGCATTTCGGTAAGTTGTTCCCAACCGATAGATTCTAGTAAGTTCGCCCAGGCTGTTTGGGTGTGTTGGGGTTTTTTGCGGTGGAGGTTGGCTAGTTCGGTGAGGGTGTCAAACCATAAACCGTTTTGAGCATAAATGACAATTTTGTCTTGGGGCGTATCACCGTTCAAGGGTGTCTCAATCTCTACCCGTTTAATCCAGCCATCAACCAAGAAGTTAGGCGGGGATGCTGGAGTATCGCAATAGAGTTTTAGTGACCAATGATACCATTGACCGGGTTCCAGTGGGGGTTCATTGGTGGGGATGGCTAGGTTTATAATTCCGGGAGTTTGGGGGAGATTGAATTGAAAGTTTGCTTGATAATCGGCTTCATTTTCGAGGCTAAATTGGGCGACTTGAGCCGATGTTGCTGTGTCTGGAAGATAAAACCACAATGTTGGATGTTTACTCTGGGTTAATCCCCAAACATGAGTTTCTGATAAGCTGATCCCAGAATTTTCTGGCGCTGGTTTTTCAATGGCGGGGATAAGGGCGACTAATTCATTATCAGTTTGCGAGGGCTGTGCGTCACAGGGTCCACGGGTTCCTGAATCCGATTGTTGTCCCGGTGTGTCTTTATCCGGTGGGGGTGGCGGTTGCTTGAAGATGAGGGCGTCGAGGGGGGATTTCTGGGCGATGATCAGAAGGGGTATGATGGCAAGGTTGAATAGTTTGTTGGTCATTTGTTGTTTGTCCTTTTTATTTGTTTTTTGTTATACTTGTGTCGTCACGATTTGAGGCTGGTAAAAGGCTAAGGTTCCCTTACTACAAACAATTAAGGCGATCGCGGATGGGATTAGGGGTATCCAATAGCCGTGAATTAATAGGATTAAACTTAGTCCTGATAATAGAATTAATGCTGTGCCTGTGGCGAGGATTTGGTAGGGGCGTTTGGGGATTAACTGAATCAATAGTCCGCCCATTAAGGAGCATCCCCCAATCCACAATACCTCACTCCAGAAATTCCCCGGTTGAATTAAGGGACGTTGATCGAGTACCGCGCTGAGTATCTGACTCACGCCATGCGCCTGAATCTCTAAGCCGCGCATTTCTCCATAAGGGGTAGAGAAACTATCTTTGATGCTGGTGGCGGTAACGCCTATTAATATTACCCGATTCTTGACCCATTGGGGATTAATTTTATCTTGGAGAACTTCGGTTAGTGTCACGGATTGGGCGATGGGGTGAACCGCACGGTAATTGAGGAGGATTTGTTGACCTCTAAAATCATAGCGTTGATATCCGCCAGCACGGGGTTTTAAATCGGCAAAAATGATGTCTCCAAGCTGTAAGTTGCCGTTTTTGGTGGTAAATGTCGGTAAAATCCCCTCGGCGGCTAAATAGCGAAAGGCGAGTTGAACGTTAAGGGCGTAGGGGGTGGGACAGGGTGAGGTTGAAGGAACTTTTTGATAGAATAGCTGGCGGCGTAGTGGACCGGTTTCGGTGTTTTTGCTGTCCACTAATACATTGCTAAAGCCGAGATTTCGCCAGGGAAGATGGGGGAAGGATGCAGTTCCTTTATCGCTTTCACTGCTAACTTTACAGATATGAATGACTCGATTGGTTTGGTGTAGATAGGTGGGTAAGTCGAGGGAAGCGTCTCGCTGTGTGTCGCGATAATGAATGGGGTTATCTCGATAGATATCTAAGCCGATTACTCGCGGTTGCATTGATTCCAGTTTCTGTAATAATTTGACTAGCACGTCATCGGATAAAGGATGGCGGTAGTTGTTGATGTCGGCTTCGGTTATTTTAACGAGCAATAGGCGCGAGTCTAGGGTTTCAGTTGGGCGCAACCGAATTAATCCATCCAAGGCTTGTAATTCTAACCCTTGCAATAATCCGAGCGATCGCACTCCAATCACCGCAATGCTGACAACCCCACTGAGGATCGGAATTGTCCAAGCTGGGGTCTTGACAGAATGGTCGTTTTGTGCTGGAAGTTGAGCGTTGACCCATTGGCGATTAAAGATGGATTTGTAGATGGGGTTATGAACTCTCAGTTTACCCTGACGCTGAATCACTAATCCTGAGAGTAGCAATTCCTGTTGGGTGTGACTCTCATCGGCGGGGATTTCCCTTTGGTGTAAGATTTGTTGATAGAGGCGGAGTAATGGGATGACGCCATGGTGACTGAGGAGAATGCGATCGCGGATGGTTCTGAGATGTTCGGGATGATCGGTGAATTCCCAGTTTAGCAGAATCTGCGATCGCACGATTTGTTTGACGAATTCCTGTTCATTGGTGTCGGGGCGAATTTTACTCATAAGCCTTCTTGATAAACCCCCTAATCTAGGGAAATTCGCCGGATTTATCCTTAGAGGTTTACGGCTAAAATTATCGCGAAAATCGATAACTTGACTCAACCTCCCCTTATCGATAATTTTGTCTAACTGAGAGTCACAGGACAGTTGTACCAAATGACACAATTTTTGGGTAAGAAAGGGTTGACCCCCTGTCCAATATAATATCGCTTCTAGCACTTTTCGGGGATGCTTCACCCTTCCGGCAAATCCTTGGCTTAAAATTAGCGCTTCATCGAGTTTAAATCCCCGTAATTCTATCGCTTTGCCAATATTAAACGGCGTTTTGGTTTTATCTTGGATTAAATCCGATGGGCTGGCGACTCCTAACAATGCAAAGGTTAAACGCTGATAGCGTTGCTTCGTATCTCGTCCATTATAGTAGGATCGAATTAAGGCAAAGAAATCATCGGTGGGGAAGGATAAATTTAGGGTAATGTCGATTTCATCAATAAAAATGACTAAATTTTGAGGGATAATATCGAGGACAACCGCTTCAATAAATTCTCCCAACCGCTGTACAGGTGATAAGGAGTCATGTTCATCCCACCACAGTTTCCATTTGACGCGGTTCGCCAGTCGTAATTCACTGACTAAACGATAAGCAATTCCTTTATACCATTGTTGTTCGTTCGCCTGACGCCCAATCCGAGTTAAATCAACTACCGCACAGACAATTCCTTCGGCTTCGAGGCGTTTTTGGGTGTGTACTCGTAAGCTGGATTTACCCATTTGTCGGGAATTGAGGATATAGCAGAATTCGCCAGCTTTTAATCCTTCATAGAGTTCTTTATCTGCTGAACGCATGACATAGCTTGTCGCATTTGGGGGTAAGCTTCCGCCTACATGATAGTCATTCGTCATTTGTCATTCGTCATTTGTCATTCGTCATTCGTCATTTGTCATTCTCGTTCCCAGATATACCGTAGGGTGGGCATTGCCCACCAGACTTAAGTCAATGACATTCCTCTTAAGGGAATGCTATTGGGGAGGCTACGCCTCCCGTCAAAGGCTAAAGCCATTACTACGAACTACGAAACCTCCCCAAAATTCGCCAAGCGAGAACCAAAATAGTCACGATAAAGCTCACATCGCATCATTACCTGATTTCCAGTTAAATTCACCAGTCCAAGACTTTCAAGCTGATAAGCAAGTTTGGAGGGTAATTTCACGCTATGGTTGGCTTCAATCACCTTTTTCAGCGCCGGAATCAAGGCTGGATTGTCCTGCAATTCGCGCCAAATCTTTCGTAAATAACTCCCATAAATCCCTGATTCCGTCGCCGCTTCATTCAATAGCTGAGTTAAGGTCATTGTCCCCAATGGTTGTAGTTCAACCAACGCTTTTTTAATTAAACCCGGATGTCCTCCCACGCGATTCATTAATAAAGTCACATCCTGCTGACTTAATACCTGTTTATGCTGTTGAGCTAACTCAGTCACCTGTTCGGCTGTAAATTCGGGTAGGGAAATCGTTCTTCCCACATTAAACGGTGAGTGATTGATATCTAGCGGAATATAAGCTTCGGTCGAATGAGACACAATTAATCGCAGTTTTTGCCAATTATCAATAATTTTACTATCTTCATGCCATGCCCGCAGCATTCCAAAGAAATCTTGTGCAATCGGCAAATGGGTAAAAAGTCGATCAACCGTGTCTAAACCCAAAACGAGGGGGCGATCAATTTGTTCTAATAAATAGTCCTGAAAATAAGCCGAACAGTTATCATTACTACTAAGATCCACATCCCAATAGTCCTGGAGTTGCAGCGGTTTTTGTAGTTGACGACTGACACTGATACACAACCAACGCAAAAATTGATCCAGATCTTGCACTACCGATTCTTCCGGTTGGCAAAAATTTAAATAGACTTTGTGATAGCCTTGTTGTTGAACGGCATTCAAAATCCTTGCCATTAACTCCGTCTTCCCCATTTGTCGGGATGCTTTAATCCGAATCAACGCACCGGGTTTAAAAAGAGTTTGATAGGACAGCGATTCAAGCGGGGGACGTTCGACATAAGGATGATTGGCGATTGGAGCGGGTGAACTTACCGCCATTTTTTGTATTCCCATAGTACCATTCCCTTGACAGAGAACATACCCCTTTTTCAACCAATCTCTGACAATCTTAAATTTTCCCTTTTTATCGGTATTAAGCTGAGGACAACTGGTGACTAAATGAGTATACACTCCCTTTCCCAGCCGCCGTTGCAGCGTCACTTCACTAATATTCAAATCCTGTGCGACTTGGATATCAGAACGGGGTAAATTTCGCTCAGTAAACCGAACCAAGAAAGCTTGTCGCTCATCTTCTTCAAACAAATCATGAGCATCAGCGACTCGTGTTAGAAATGCATCCCACAACATATAGCCATTTCCCTGTAATCACCTGTAGGGGCGAGTGTAGCCTATAACTAGAGGATACCACCGATATAGCACTACGCACTCTAGTTAGGACAAATGACAAAAAATTAAAATCGCTTGACCCTGAGCGAAGTCGAAGGGTCAATCCCTGGTAAGATAAGCTTTTTTCTTCACTATTGCCTATTGCCTAGCGCGTAGCGCTATAACTTTTCCACAAAACCCATCCTGACTCAAAACGGTGATACCTTTTGATACCTTTTGATCCTTTTTGATACCTTCTGTCAATTTCCGTGTCATGGGTTAGCGGGAAAATTGATAGGTTGCGGGGGGTTAGGGCGAGTAAATCTGTTCTTTAATAAGAGTAGTCTAAAAATCCACGAATTGGAGCGAAGCAAGTCTAATCACGCCGGATTCTCTATTTTCCAAGGACAAATGAAAAATGACGAACCTGAGTTTGTATCGGTTTACAAAGAAAACGCCAACTCCTGTACACTAGGCAGTATTCTAGTCGTAGGGTGCGTTAGCGAAGCGTAACGCACCAGGTTAGCTAACCCGATTTTGGTTTCGTTCCAAGGGATTAACCAACGTGCGTTGATAGGCTAAAGCTCTGACTACAGCCCCGCCATGAAAACCAACAGAATTTAGGGCTAAAGCCCTGACTACATACCAGTTTAAGGAGAAAATCATGTCTAATCGTAACATACCCTTAATTGGCGCAAAACTAATTAGTTTAACCGCTGCATTTGGCTTAATTTTCACCACAGGAGAAGCCGCCCAATCTGCCACATTACGAGCCTTAAATGAAGGCTCTGTTCTCAGTATCTTTGAAGAATGTCTCAACGATGGCGGCGCACTTGATCCCGGCAAAAAACCCAGACCAAAACCGAGTGATGACGCCCCCTGGGATCATAGTCAAGATTCCCCCAATGATGGCGTTGATGGCAATATCGTTGGCGGCAAAGATAATCGCTATGAACTCTACGGGATGTCTGTCAAGGAAACAGTTGATAGCATTTTAGTTGTCCTCAATGGCAATATGCCCTTAACCGGTGTGGAGGGAACTGACGCGGATGACGGGAATACGGGTTGGGGTGATTTATTCATCAACTTGACTGATCAAGACTTTACCACCGCCAGTGACGCGGGTGATTTATTTGCCGTTCGTTTCTCTCCCAACAGTGATTCCGGCGCACCCGAAGTGGGTCTATACGCCAATGTTACCGCCAAAAGTGTTACAGGAATTAACAATGGTTTTGGCAGCATAGAAGCCTATAATAATGCTGTGGTTACCCGAGACTGTATTCCCGGTTTATGTGAACCCAGTTTCGGGGATTTACCCGCCACAACAACTTATTTTGATCAAGGTCAAAGTCTCAACTCTATTGGATCAGGAGAGTTTATTGCCGATATTATATATCTGAGCGATTCTGATTTAATAACGGCAGGTTACGACTTAAATCAGTTTGATGGCAACCACAATATTGCGTTTAAATTTGAAAAATCCGGTATTTGTGAACGGGATTACTGTGAATCTGTACCTGAACCGGGTACAGTGTTTGGGTTAGTCACTGTAGGTTTGATTTTTGCCAGTCAACTTCGCAAGCGTCGTCGGATTTAAACAAATTGTAGAGACGTTGCATGCAACGTCTCTACAACTTTTCGGTTGCACCCAGATTAAACTAAACCCGCCCCAGCGCCGATTTATTTCCGTGAAAATTTAGAGTCTTGAGCCAGGTTAACTACCCGTCGTTTATGACAGTTTCCAAGGAGGGATAAAGACGATGATTTTAATTCGACAAATTGTCCAACAAGCGCTCACCAATGGTTATCTTAGCGTTGAAGCAGAAGACCAACTCCGGCAATTACTCCAAACCACAAAATATGGTTTAGAAGACATCAACGCTTTTATGAAATTACAACAAGCCGTAATTGCGGGAATGGTGAGGCAAAAGTCGCGAGAATTGAGCGCTGAAACATAGAATGCAGGGTAGGGCGCAGGTTGGGAATAGGGCGCACGTCGGTGCGCCCCTACGCACAATCTGTTAATATAGTTGGAAAAATTCATCGATAGATTTCCAGCAAAAAAATTCCTGTTCGTAGGGGCACGACACTGTTGTGCCCTTATACCAGTTTGCCAGAGATAATGATAGACATGATGGGAATACAATCAATCATACAAGCTAAGGCAATAGCTCAAAATAAACGCAGAAGCGATCGCCTAAAACACACCTCCATTTTGAGTCCGGGCGGGTTTTGTTGAAACCTTATCACAAGCATCAAAATTAAGCGGCTCGCGCCCGCCCCTACAAATACCTGGACTCCCACGCGATCGCCCTCTCTCTCCCGGTTAACGCTAATTTCTTCTCAAAAGAGCGATCGCAACCCCATCCAGGTCATCTAATCACGCCATGACTCCCGTTCCCCACGAATATAGGCAACAGCATCCACCCCCTGCCAGAGATTTTGATGCTTGGCAAACAGGCGCGATGTGTAACTGGGAACGGGCATCATCACCACAGCACCATCCACGACTTTGATTTCTAAGGCATCCCCCGGCTTCAGCTTTAATGCTTCTCGAACCGTCACCGGAATCTCAATTTCATAGTTGCTACTCACTTGAGCCACAGTCATCGCGTCAACCTGAATCATTTGATTTCAATCATATAGCAATTTTTATCGTTTATCCGGAACCAACAAACTAATGTTTTCTCGTTGTGTGATCGCTTACGCCGAGAATAAACGGTCGATATCCTTATTTTATCCAAATTATCTAAAAATCAATTATCCCCACCCCCGTTATAATTCAGTCCGCGCAGGCGGACTTGGTTTGTGTAGCAGCGATTTCAATCGCCTCCTCAAAAGGGGGTAACTGTCTGGTTGTGATACCTCCTGATAGCTTTTGATACCTTTTGATAGCAATAACCCGATTGAAGTTGATACCTAACGGGGGGTTCTGCACCCAGAAACCCCTTTTTAATGGATATAGTTCTCGATCATAATTTTAAGGAAACGAATGCTATGAACCGTTTAGAAGTATCGACAAGCAAACCAACAGCCACTGTCCCCTCTCCAGCATCGGACAATAAGGCGCGGCACAATCCTGTTTTTCGATGGCTGACGAGTTTTTGGCAGGGTTTATTCGGGTCAAAATCACCACCCCATCCCCAATCCCTGGATGATAAGTCCCCGGTATTGCTACAAGCCTTTATCCTCGAACCTATGTACACTCCTAGTGGTTTGGTGGATGGCATTGATGAGACACCCGACTTAGCGACAATGGACATTGATACCCCTGAACTCCCAGAATTGGGTGAGGAGTGGGATATCTCAGATGGGGAAAGTCAAACCTCTAGCAATATGGATGGGGATGTCGATTTAACCCCAGAAGATACGGCTGATAGCAGTGCCGAAACAACGCCAGAGACGCCACTTTTAACCGATCAACTCGAAGACATTCCCTTTATCAATCCTACCTTTGAGTCTGGCACATTCACCGTCGGCGAAACTGGGGAGGTGAGTATTGATTTCCTCTTTGATGGGGGTAGCTATCAGGGAGAATTAGCCATCTTTAGTTTAGATGGCATGAATGAATTTGAACCCGGTTCAGAGGAATTTATCCAGGAAGCCGCCTCTCGTGCATTGAGTGATTCAGAATTAGGTCATATTGCTATTGCAGATCAAACAGAAGGCGCACGGTTTTCCGGTGAACTTGGAGAAGCAGATAACAATGCTGGCGACTATTTGGGTGTAAAAACAGTCCAAATGCGTCCAGGAGATGAATTTGGCGTGATGCTAGTACCTAATGGTACAGTACAGCAGGTATTTGATAACCCGGATGCGGAGGGTACAATCCGTCCTCTATTTTCCATGGCAACCGCGAATCCAGAAGATGCGTTTCATACCGGACAAATCGCCGATGTCACGGGCGATGGTAGCACATTTGTCATGGAAGATTTGCGCGTAGATGCTGATTGGAATGACCAGGATTATAACGATGTTGTTTTCCAGGTGCGGGGGGCGACAGGTAAAGCCGCGTTGATGGATGATGTGGTTGACCCCAATCACGATTGGCGTGGTACGGATATGGGTGAAGCGTTGATTGAATATGCCAGACCTTATATTACTCCAGATACGCCTGATGAGGGTGAAATCGTTACCGAACCCACGACTGATGAATCAACGGATGTTGTTATCGATGAACCCGTTAACACCAGTGAAATTATCACTGACCCGACAACTGATTCTGAACCTATTGAGTATGAGTTTCCCCAGGAAAATCAGCCGTTAGTGGGCATTATTGATACAGGTTTCAGTGACAATAATCCTGATATTGACTATAGCCGAAT
>NZ_JAVJUO010000129.1:0-54788 GCF_040220555.1 Coleofasciculus sp. C1-SOL-03 | reverse complement strand
GACCTTTGAAATCTTCGTTATCTTGAAGAATGAAGGATTAGCGGGTCTGTGGCAGTTCATTCAGGATAAGATTGGTGACCTGAAAGTGATGGTAATTGATACCATCCAGAATTTTGTGATTGAGAGTGTGATTAAACAGGGTGTGCTGTGGGTGATTAGCCTGTTGAATCCAGCCTCGGCGTTTGCCAAAGCCTGTAAAATGATTTACGACATCATCATGTTCTTCATTGAGCGCGGTAGCCAGATTGTGGAATTGGTGAACGCGGTGATGGAGTCGGTGACAGCTATTGCGAATGGGGCGCTGGGTGGAGCCGCGAAGTTAATTGAGAATGCTTTGTCTAAGGCGCTACCCGTGGTGATTAGCTTCATGGCGAGTCTGTTGGGCTTAGGTGGTATTAGTAAGAAGATTCAAGAAATCATTCAGAAGGTGAAAGAGCCAATTGATAAGGCGATTGATTGGCTGATTGCTCAAGCGGTTAAGTTTGCCAAGAAGATTGGTAAGAAGCTTGGATTTGGTAAAGGCAAGGGTAAGAGTAAGAAAGAAGGTGAAAAGCAAGGTGAAAATAAAGGTGAGCAGCTTGAGGATAGTGAAGTTGGTAAAACCGTTAACTTCAGTGGTGGAGATGAAAGTCATCGTCTGTGGATAAAAACGCAGGGAACCTCAACTACTGTCATGGTTGCCAGTACCCCGACTTCTGTTGAGGCGAAGCTGAATGAGTGGCAAGGAAAGCTGGATTCTCTACCAGACGATAAGCGTCCACAGGCTCAATCGTTGCTGGGTACTGCTCGTCAGCATCTGGGTACAACTGAGCAGAAAGCCCAAAAAACGGCTAAAGAAATGGAGGAGGCGAAGCAAAACTCAGCGGATGAGAAAGCTATTAATGAGGCGGAACAGGCGGATAATCAAACTGAAGCAGCGGAAGAGACTCTAGCGGATGTACTCCAAAAGCTATTTGATCTGTTCGGTGAAGGGAACACATTAGTAGAGTGGTGGAAAGTTAGTGAGCAGTTTAATACTAAGGATGGTAAAACTCACAAACTATTTTTCCTTGGAGAAGGCGAAGCTGCAACCCTGATGGTAGCAAGCAATCCAGAAAGTATTGAGAAGTGGGTGAGCAGGAGAAAGCATGCTGAGCCAAAACCAACATCAGAAGAAAATAGTGCATTAGATAAAGCCTTAGCTAAGAAAGAAGAAATAGATGAACTAACAAAAGACAGGGAAGATACAAACAAAATAGAAATTAAAGCCCTACTTGAAACTAAGCTACAAGAACTTGCGGAACTTATTAAAAAGGGAGGAGTTGATACAGAAGAACTCCCATTGACGCAGGTGACCTACACAATGAGAAATGGTAAATCCAGTAAAGTTGTAGCACAACCATTGACAAAATGGCCAGGAAATACAAGCGGAGAACGGTCTGCTGGGGGAAGCACAGGACCGAATCCAAAAGGTTGGGAGCTTGGCACAAAAATCAATATGCAAAATAAAAATTCGTGGGAGAGGGTGCATTTGTTGACGGCGGAAGCTCATGGACCTTTTACCAATTGGAATGTTATACCTGCGAGAAAAAATGTAAACACATTACTAAGAGATAATGTGGAAAATAAAATAAAGGAGCTGAAAAATAAGAACAAAGAAATGTATTTTGAAATGGTAGTACAATACCACTCATCAACCCAGGAAAATGAGTTGTTTAGTATTCTTAAGGATACCGACTCTATTCCAAAAAACGAAAGTGTATTAGATAGTGATTTTCCAGCAGCTCTCACCGTAAACCTTAAGAATGAAACCGACAATCAAGAAGTTATCAAGAGTTCTTTTAAAGGAGGCTTTGATTTTAGTCTGCCAGCTAAAAACGAGATTGATATCGACTTCATCAAACAGAAGTACAGAGAGAGGATTAGCAATCTTAAGAAAGATGGGCAGGCTGCCAATCGAACTGACCTTTATGGAAAGATCAATCGCGAAACCTTAAAAAAGGCTTTGGGTGAAAATGAAACAAATGAACTGCTAGATGAGATATATGGCGAAAAAGCTCCTTCTACTAAGGACATGGTGATGACTTTGTTGAGAAGAGAAGGAGGAAATATATCTTACGAAGCTTTAGTACTTGAGCTAACTAACAAGAAAATTGCCGAAAAAACTGTTCAAAACGCTATCAACAGTTTAAAAAAGGAAAATCAGCTAGAGGTGAGAGAACCTTATAGTTATGATTCTGCTAAGCTGGAAACAGCTATGAAAGAAGTGGAACGAAAAGAAAATAGCGGGGAAACACTAAGTGAAAAAGATAAGTTGGCAAAGTTATTATGGAGAGAATTGGCAAGCCAAGGGCGGATTACCTTTGAATTTCCAAGGGACATTGACAAGGTCAGAAGCCAATACTCTTTGACTGCTAAGACATCAACGATTCAAAGAAAGCATTTTTCTGACTTGGGAGTGCGACAGAATAAAACAGTAGTGCTAAAAAGTGAATCATAATTGAAGTATTGATATGAAGGAAGTCATCCTTGAAGATTTTGAGGCTCTGAAAGCATTGAATGACCGAGTAGAGCATCCAGAGTTTGTTAGATCAGTTGTACTAAGTCTCCCGCTCCAGCGCCTACCTCCTCTGATCAGCAGGTTTCATCGTCTGGAAAAGCTAGTACTCAAAAAGACGCAGCTACAGACCTTAGGGGTTTCGGCAAAAAAGCTGAAGCAGCTTAGCTCCGTTTATGTATATGAAAGCCCCAGCATTGATTATCAACAGTTTTTTGCAGAACTCTCCGCCTTTTCTATTCACTCTCTAGGGTTATACTTCAATGAAATAACTCATCTTCCTGATAACCTGAGCCAATTGGCAACGCTAGAGCGCTTGGATATTAGGCAAAATGCAAAGATAGATATTAATGCTTCTCTAGCTTCTATGATATCTTTGAAGGAACTACATTTCATGTCAAGAAGAGCCGAGGAACTCCCGGCGAATATTTGCACATTGCCTAATTTAGAAATATTGCAGATTGAGGAAGGAAAGGGATTGCGTTCGATTCCCAGAGACTTCACACTTTTATCTTCTCTCCAAAAGATGAGAATTTATCGTTCCTATAAACTGAACATACACGAATTAGTGAATATGTTGTCATCGCTGATAAGTTTAAAATTACTTGGAATTCAAGTTCAAAATATTGAATTTTTACCAGCTAACCTGCTTCAGCTGAGACAATTAGAAAAATTGGAGCTTGATATTGATGAACCATTTCAGAAATTTCCCGATTTTATACACCATCTCAAGCATCTTAATTATTTAAGATTTACCTTTGCAGAGGAACTGCCTCCTCAGGAAGAAAGAGAACGAATAGTGGCTAACTTGCCGAGTACAGAAGTAGTATTTACAACGCCTTAGAATACAATTGAACCGAATTTTTAACCTACTTTCCAGATGAGGATTTTTATGTGACGCATGACTACCAATACTGAACATTATCACCTAAATAGTGAGTTAACGTTACACGATCGCACCACCACCCCCCTACCCATCCACGCCGTCACCCTAGCCCTAACCATACAAGACGACGAACTCATTGAATGTCGTCTCACCTTCCAAGTCAACCCCCAACTTTACCAGCGCATCGACACAGAGGCATTATTCAATCTCAAGCCGGAAGTGCGTAATCCCCTCTCGACTGGAGACTTCCTCCCCGAAGCCAACATCATAATCGAAACCCTTTTAAAGCCCGATTTGCTGCCTCACCTAGCAGGACACACTACAACCATTGACGAAGCTGCAACCTATATCCTGAATCTCAGCCAAGAACAACCCGATCACCCATTACTATCTACTGAGAATTGGTTAGCACTGTCCGTAAAACAGCAACAGGAAGCAGGCGAGATAGGCTATCGTACCCTCTGGGATTATATTAGTCCAGCCGCCCTTGCTCAAGCCACCACTTCAGGTTCAAGCGAAGAAATTGCAGAAGCAATTACCACCTTCTTCAAAGATTGGACGGAGGCTAATCTATCGGAAGTGACACAGAAAACCACGTCTGAGTTGCTTGAAGGAATAACCAATTTCTTCGATGAATTAGCTGATGTTAGTCTGGATGCCCTAGACAAGCAAGTACCCAGCACCATCGCTGAACCTGAACCATCCAGCATCCAGATTTTGGAGGAAATGGTCAATTTCTTTAAACAGGATGATTGGTCTTTTTACCAGATAAAAGGACAACCTGTATTACAAATGGGATTCCAGGGAAAAAATGGTCAATGGACTTGCTACGCTAGAGCCAGAGAAAACGAACAGCAATTCGTCTTTTACTCAATTTGCCCAGTTACAGTCCCCAAATCCAAGCGTCGAGGTTTAGGAGAATTCATCGCTAGAGCCAATTATGGCATGATTATCGGCAATTTTGAGTTAGACTTTGCTGAGGGAGAAATTGCCTACAAAACCAGCATTGACGTTGAAGGGTCAACACTCACGTTTCCTCAAATGAAGCGCTTAGTTGATACCAACGTGACAATGATGGATCAATATCTACCGGGAATCAAGTCTGTGATTCAGGGAGATGCATCACCAGAAGAGGCGATCGCACAAATCGAAAAGCGGTAATTCGCGATCGCTGATTCACTGATTATGACCTAACTTTTCACGGGAAGTCTAGAGACCTGATTAGGGGCGGGTTTAGTCACATCTGGGTGCAACCAAAAAGATAGTTGTGAAACCCGCCCCTACACACTTAAAACTAACGTTGCGCCACATAACGCGAAAAGTCAGATTATGACGGGTTTTGCCGAATTTCCCTTGTATCCCAGACATTTAAATAATGTAAAGAGCCATAATGCTAATTGTTATCAACCGAATGAAGAATGAACCACCAACTATCATCTAACACAACCAATCTCCCTCAGCATATCTAAATGCTTCTGTACAGGTGCAAGGGTATTCGCTGCAATCATCCCACTCGCTGCTACTGCGGGTAACCCAATTCCAGGAAATGTGGAATCGCCACAGCAGTATAATCCGGGTAGAGGTGTACCCACTCCGGGAAAGAAACCAACCCCCGCCTGAATCGCCGGTCCATAGGAACCCCGATACCGTCGCAAAAACCGTTCATGGGTTAACGGTGTGCCAACTAACGTCAGATC
Source organism: Coleofasciculus sp. C1-SOL-03 (assembly GCF_040220555.1). Classification (NCBI taxonomy): domain Bacteria; kingdom Bacillati; phylum Cyanobacteriota; class Cyanophyceae; order Coleofasciculales; family Coleofasciculaceae; genus Coleofasciculus; species Coleofasciculus sp. C1-SOL-03. The sequence goes on along the minus strand of NZ_JAVJUO010000129.1, from coordinate 49,669 downwards.
ACACCGCGATCGCACGTCGGGTATAATTCTTTCCAAGGCTTGCCACATGACTTGCGATCGCACTTGCTTTTGCTGTAAATAGGTATCACTACGGCGATCAAGTCCCTGCCAAAGTTCGTAAGGTTCATTCCCCGGTGTATATACATGAATTACATGTTTTCCCGGTGGCGCGAGGGAGGGGTCAAGAATGGAAGGAATTGAGATCAACACCACATTTTGCGACGCCGTCACCCCTTTATCCCAATCGTTGACCACAATATGGTGACAGGCTAAATCTGAACGTAATCCTTGGGCGTCAATCCCCAAATGCAGATGCATGAAACTCTCACAAGTGGGTGTAGCTTGTCGAGACTGGCGAAACGTTTTCGGAACGGCATCATCAGGTATCAGTTTCAGCGTATCCCAAACCGAGGCATTGGACACCACCCCCTGACGCGCCCGGATTTCCTCACCCCCCCGTAATCGCACACCAACCGCCCGATTATTCTCCACCAAAACTTGCTCGATATGAGCATTCAGCCTCAGTTGACCCCCGTGTTTTTTCAGTCCCCGTACCAAGGCTTCCACGAGTGCGCCACTTCCCCCCACGGGATAATCTAAGACAACACCCGGTTGATACCAATCCGCAAACATAAACGCCATCTCAGCGGCGCTGGTGCCATTCGCCGGAAGTCCAGATAGGAGGAAACAGAGGAGATTTAACCAGTTGCGTAGGAAGGGGTCAACCACCACATCATCCATAATCTGACTAAAGGGTCCCGTCAGCTTCATCACATTTAGCCCATGTTGCCACATTGATGGCGCAAATCGCCCCACCGTCAACGCTACCCCCAAATCCCAGCGTACTGCTGCTGGGGGAATTGCGATCGCAGCTTGTCCCAATGGTGCCATTACCTGTTGTAATGAACGCCATTCCCCTACCGCCTGATTCCCGCGTAACTTTGCCAGTACGTCAGCAAATTGCGACGCCCCCACCGAGGTGTCAAAATCCCCCTCTGGTAAACAGCATCCCCAGGTATCGTAAGTCAAACAGGGGAGTTCCTCACCAATCGCATCCAGAACTTGGCGTAAGGGGTTCGGCGAAGGACTATAGGATAAGCCAGAGTATAGCGAGGGACCCGAATCAAAGGTATAACCGTTGCGGATAAAACTGTGTGCCGCCCCACCGGGAATCGAGTGGCTTTCACAAACCGTGACATCAAAACCATAGCGGGAAAGCATTGCGGCGCAGCTTAGACCGCCGATACCACTACCAATAACAATAATACCTGGACAACTCATTATAGATTGCGATCGCGAACTAATTGAGGGACTGGATGCCTAATAACAAAAGGCTCTTTTGTCAATATAATTAGGTACTCTACCCGCTGACAATCACGAGTCATATCATGTCCGGTGGAATACTTACATTATCGGTGGAGACAAGGCAGAGGGCAGAGGGCAGAGGGCAGAGGGCAGAGGGCAGAGGGCAGAAGGCTCCAAGGAAAGGAGGAAGGTTGCAAGGCACAAGGGAATAATGACTGTTTAAGCGGACATGATATCACCTAATTCTTAAGTAATTATACTCAAATGCGAGGGGTGTTTTAAAATTAAACTAGATTGGGAGGATATATATCCTTAAAAACTGGCAACGTTTTATCCTGTTTTATTTTCGGGATTGTCATGAAACAAGAAATGATGTTTAGCAAGTTATATTTATTAAGCTTTATATTTTTTTGTATTATTGGCTCAGTTACGTTTAATCAAACTTCAGTCTTAGCACTTCCCCTGGAGGAGATCGACGATATTATAGACAGCATAAATGATGGAATTGAGGAAATTAATCGCACTGGGGAAACGATAGATGAAATTACGGATTTTTTAGGGATTGATGGAGATGATGATGAAGAGGACGAAGAGGATGAAGAGGATGAAGAGGATTCCCATAAGACAGAACAATTATTCAGACTCTATGCAACGTGGTATAAAAGCTTATCGTCATCAGAACAAAAACTGGTTTCTTGGCTAACTTTAGAATATGCCAAGAGTCAAGACATGACTTTCAATATCATTGCTTCCCGTGAAGGCTTTGCCGAAAAGTCGCTTCAAGAACAGGCTAACATTGGTCACATTTACCATAAGTTTGATGCCATTTATAAAGCTATCGGAGAAGATAAAAGTATTTTTTTCGCCTTTGCGTTTTGTGTCAATAGTGGTTCTGATAGTTGTCCCGTCAATGAATTATTGTTGTAATGGCAAGATCAATTATTTATTCGGTGACGGGCATCACCGCGTAATAAGAGTCAAATCACACCTGTGACTGCAAGATTTCTTTATATTTGGCAATGTAGCGTTACATTTAAGTGACATTTACCTGTTGAATTCAGTAAGTTCGTTATGGCAAATCGACAGTATCATCCTCAGATGAACCAATCTCCCCAAACCTGGAAAGATTGTTTAGCGATGCTATTCTTTTTTATGGGAGCCTTGCATATTTATAGTAAGATGCGATCGCAAAATGAATCATCGGTTTAAGTGTTAAGATAGGAAGGCAATCCCTATCCCATCGGTCACAATGCCATGGCGTTTATCTCCTGTCCAAAACCTAATAATAATGCTTCCAGCTTCGGATCAGTCAAATCATTAACCACCAACTTCGCCCCCGACGCCATTAACGCCTCTGGTTCATGAGTCGTCGCCACACCAATGGTTAAAATTCCCGCACCGACGGCGGAACGAACGCCAGTCAGGGAGTCTTCAAACGCTACGGCTGAAACGGGGGATACATCCAATAATTCTAACCCCACCTGATAAGGCATGGGATCAGGTTTACCCTTTTCCAGTTCCTCCGCTAAAACAACTGTGGCAAAATGTTTGTTTAAACCGAGAACGTGTAGCATAAATTGGGCATTATCTTTCGGCGCATTTGTCACCACTGCCTGCTTCAGTTGCTTTTGATTTGCCCACTCTAACAACTCTAGCAATCCAGCTAACGGTTTTAATTCTTTGGCAGCACGTTTGCGATATTCTGCTTCTTTATCATCCCCTAACTGTTTCCCGGCTTCTAAGGATAAATGGGGTAATAAATCCTTGACAATCGCGGCATTGAGGCGACCGCTAAAATGGGTTTGGTAGAAGGCGTGATCAAACTCCAAGCCATAGTCACGCAGGATATCTTGCCACGTCTGAAAATGGATTGGATCAGTATTGGCTAATGTGCCGTCTAAATCAAATAATAATGCCTGAAGCATAATCGATAGAATAGTAGCTGTTGAACGTTTGCGGGGGAGACCAAGGGGATCTAAACCGTCCCCAATCACCGCTTGTTCGGCGGTTGTTTAAGTGGAATCTCAACCACCAACTCAGACCCGTTTTGGGGGGTAGAATTACACCACAGCTTACCGCCATGTTTTTCGACAACAATTTGATAACTAACTGCCAACCCTAAACCCGTCCCTAAACCCACAGGTTTGGTCGTAAAGAAGGGGTCAAAGAGTCGTTTTCGGGTCTGCGGACTCATGCCGATTCCGTTATCCGCGATGCTGATAAACAGATAAGCATTATCCGGTTCAGCATGATCGATTTCTTCGTTCGAGTGTTTGTCGGTTAAACCATCAGCCATTGGGGAATGTGCCGACTCGGTTTTGCTCAGACCTGTACGAATCGTAATCGTTGGTGAAAATGGGACAGTATTGTCCGCCGCCATTGGAGACGAATAACATTTTTCCTTTTCCTCTATCGCGTCAATCGCATTGGTCAAAATATTCATGAACACTTGATTTAACTGTCCGGGCCAACAATCGACTGGCGGTAAATTTTCATACTCTTTAATCACACAAATTCCGGCTGATCCGGGTTTCTCCTTGAGTCGATATTGCAGAATCATCAAAGCACTCTCAATACCCGAATGAATGTCTATCGTCTTGCGCCCTGACTCATCTAAGCGAGAAAAGGTTCGTAACGATTGTACAATTTCCCGAATCCGTTCAGCGCCAACTTTCATCGAATATTGCAGTTTGGCGAAGTCGGTTAAGATAAAGTCCAAATCGATACTATCCATCCGCTCTTTAATAACAGAGGGAGGATTAGGATAAGCGGTGCGGTAAAGTTGCACCAGGGCGATGAGGTCTTGATAATATTCTTGGGCATAAATCAGATTGCCGTAAATAAAATTGACCGGATTGTTAATTTCGTGAGCAATACCTGCCACGAGTTGACCCAAGCTGGACATTTTTTCGCTTTGGATCAACTGGGATTGGGTGCGCTGCAAATCGTGGAGTGCTTTGGATAATTGGGCAGCTTGTTTGCGGGCGTGTTCTGTGGCTCGACAGCTAGCAGCGTAACGTTCAGCTTGTTGGAGCGCCATGAGTAGCTGACTGATTACTGCTTGCAGAAGTTCGATTTCGCTATCTGTCCAAGGGCGAGTCTCCTGAGTGTGGCTGCAACTAATCACCCCGGTGATTCCGGAGGGGGTTTCCAGGGGGAGAAGCAACAGAGATTGATAGTCGAGCGATCGCATAAATTCTTGTAATAAGGGATCGCTCACGGTTTCCACGGTATCAACCCGTACAATGTCCAGATGCAATATCTGCTGGGTGAGAATGTCGTTAGTATCCGCCCAATAGCAGCCTGTCAAATCGGGAAGCTGAGACGTGCGAGCTTCGGTAACGACTTCCCAATAAGAGGGGGTTTGATCGGGATGATACCGGATAAACTGACAGCGATCGATTCGCAATAGCTGGCGGATTTCCAGGACTATTGTGTCCAGAATCGTATCTACGTCTAAGCTGTTGCGGATTTGCGTCGAGAGGCGATTGAGCAACGCTTCTCGGTGAGCTTTTTCGCGCAAGTGGGCTGCTGAGGGTGGTAATGCTGATTCAGCCCCTTGACCGCCACTGATATCTTGAACGACAAACAAAAAGTACTTCGGATCACCTTGAGGCGTTCGCACTAACGATAGGGTGATTTGTACCCAGACAATACTGCCATCTCGGTGTCGGTAGCGTTTTTGTTGGCAATGACAGTCGAGAGTACCCGCTAAGAGTAACTCTAGTATCGCGCGATCGCTTGCCCAGTCATCAGGGTGGGTTAGGTCTTGCCAGGTGCAGGTGAGAACTTGCTCACGGCTATAACCAACAATCTGACAAAATTTGGGATTGACCTGGATGACTTTGCCATCCGTCGATACGTGTTTGATGCCAACTGTCGCTTGCTCAACGGTAGCGCGGAAGCGGTCTTCACGTTCATTTAGCTGTGCCTCAACAGGTTTGGATGGAGTGTCCACAACAGAGGTTCTAGCTGGATTGGGTCGGGTGGGGTGGGAATAAAGCAAGGGTTTTGAGTTAACGCTCAACTCAGTTAACGTACCGTCAGGTTTTTGAATGCCTATGATAACATTCAGGAGATGGAAACGTTTTCGATTGACCCTGTACAGGTGCACAGAAGCAGGGGAGCAGAGGGGCAGGGGGAGGATGTTAACGCTTGTACTCTAATAAAACTTTATTTAGTCCAGTAATCGTCCTCCATAATATCCGGTACGATATTACAGTTTTTCATAGCCGTCATTAACCAAGCTCCTAGTTTTCTAGATACACATGATCCAAACTCCTACCAACTGGTCTACCCTGCTGCAACAGATTCTCGACGGACAATCATTATCCCGTGACCAAGCCGCACACCTGATGCAGGGATGGCTCAACGAGGACATTCCGCCAGTGTTATCGGGAGCGATTCTGGCTGCGATTCAGGCAAAAGGCGTCTCTCCATCGGAATTGGCAGGAATGGCTCAAGTCTTGCAGGAGCAATCCTTACAGCAGGACGCCATTGACCATCAAACGCCAGTTATTGATACCTGTGGCACAGGTGGCGATGGTGCATCCACCTTCAATATATCGACGGCGGTAGCGTTTGTCGCGGCGGCAGCGGGTGTGCGGGTTGCCAAACATGGGAATCGTTCCGCCTCCTCGAAAGTGGGTTCAGCCGATGTTTTAGAGGCGTTGGGCGTCAATTTATCTGCCCCACCAGAAAAAGTCCAGTCCGCTTTGGATGAGGTGGGTGTGACGTTTCTGTTTGCCCGGGGATGGCATCCCGCGATGAAAGCGGTAGCCCCATTGCGACAAACTCTGAAGGTGCGGACAGTATTTAATCTATTAGGACCGCTAGTCAATCCATTGCGCCCCACAGGTCAAGTGATTGGCGTATTTGACGCCAATGTCGTATCTACAGTTGCCCATGCTTTACAGAAAATGGGAATTCCTCAGGGAATTGTCTTACATGGACGAGAAAATCTGGATGAAGCGGGATTGGCTGACGAAACCGACTTGGCGCTTTTATCGGATGGTGGGGTGCGACTGTCTACGCTGAATCCGCAACAGTTTGGCTTAACGTCAGCACCAACAGGGGCGTTGCGTGGCGGCGAGGTGGCGGACAATGTGGACATTTTAACGAATGTTTTACAGGGGAAAGGAACCGCCGCCCAACAGGATGTGGTGGCGTTAAATACTTCGTTAGCGCTGCAAGTGGCTGGGGTTGTGGCGTTGGAGGATCACCAAGCTGGGATTGAACAGGCAAAGGATATTCTCAAAAGTGGGGCGGCTTGGTCGAAATTGGAACAACTGATACAGTTCTTGCAGAATTAAGTCCTGTAGGGGCGACCCGCTTGCTTTAATTAACAACGGCGTGTACTCAATTTGTTCGGGTCGCCCTTTACTCAAATTGTTACCGTGAATAGGCTTGCATCCCTGACTACGAACGATGGAGCGATCGCGATGAGCCATATCACGTTCAAGATTGCTAATTATAAAGAATATTCAGCCGCTATTCAAGGGGTGAGACGCTCGGTTTTTCACATTGAACAAGGCGTTGATCCAAGTTTGGATTTGGATGGCAAAGATGAAACCGCCGATCATATTCTGGCGTATGTCGAGAATCAGCCTGTGGGAACCGTCAGGGTGAGATATTTGGATCATCAAACGGCTAAAATTGAACGTCTTGCTGTTGTATCGGATTTCCGAGGACAAGGAATTGGTAAGCGATTGATGGAAGAAGCCCTCAACATTGCAGCCAACCAGCAAATCAATACAGTGGTTATTCACGCTCAAGATTATGTGAAATCGCTTTATCTGAAACTCGGCTTTTTCCCCGAAGGAGAACTATTTGAAGAAGCAGGTATTGCTCATGTGAAGATGATAAAATTACTTAAATCCTAGATTTAACCTTTAATAGAATGGATTAGCCTTGCATCTAAAAAAAAACGTAAAAATTATTGCACCTGTTTAACTGTGTCACGCCGATATAGGGCGACCCGAGCAAATTGAGTGGATTCCAGTTGTTCATGAAAGAAAAGCGGGTCGCCCCTACAAGCCCCCAGATAGAAACGCTAATCTCATTAACTATTCTTGCCTTGCTTCACACTCTAGCACATCTTGGAGTTGGGATACTAATCCAGGTAGATCATCTTGAAGGGTTTCCCAAACTCTGGCTAGATCAATTTGAAAATATTCGTGAGTGACAACATTTCACATCCCCGCCATCAGACGCCAAGGAATAGTATGATAGCGGTTCTGGATTTCATCAGGAACATTTCGAGTGGCTTCTCCTATCACAACAAAATCATAGAGAACTGCTTTAACAATGGTTTCATTGTTTTGAAAGTATTCAAAGGTTATGTTGGCTGTACGTTGCTCAATTCCAGTGATGGATTGTAGAATATCTTGAAGGCGTAGCCGTCAATCTCTAGAAGGCACGAATTGAATCCTTAAGTACAGGGTCTCGCAAATGTTCTTTTAACGCTTCCTGAGTTCCCAAATCCACAGCACACCCTAAAATATCTTCTAAATAATACTGCACCTGCAAGAGTTGAAACAACCCCCCTGGTCGATTAAACTCTACCAAAAAGTCTACATCACTATTTTCCTCAGCCTCATCTCGTGCGACTGAGCCAAATAAATTCAGTGATTTTACGCCCATGTCCTGTAATTGTTCTCGATGTGCGGCGAGAATGGCTAGTACCTTATCTCGTTTCATGGTTTGTTTCCTAAAATTAAATCAGTGGTTTTGGCGTCTTGTTCACTGGCTATAACTATTTTCGCCAAACCTTACTTGTGCCAGGACTACAGGCTAATTGACCAGTTTTATACGTTGGGATAGAAGGATAGATAGTACCGGGGTGATCTGCTTTACATAAAATTGAAAAAATGTGTGGTTGTAGGTAACTTGACTCTGGAACTTCAGCCTCAAACACAAATCCTACATAGCTTCTCAGGTTATCCTGGCGAGATATTCCATAATTGACGACAATTTGATGGGAATCGCTAGAGGTTTGATTGATGTTACGGTTAAAAAACAAATTGCCTGTCTTGTCATCTTTTATGGCGATTGGGAGTGGAGTATTAACGGTGAAAACACGAGTATAATACTTATAATATTCCGTTTCTGAGCCAATGCCAAGTCTTAGTCTTAATTTTTTAATTGAAGTTGAAAAAATATTATTGTCCATATAATAAGCTTGTTGGGCGCGATTCATAAATTCTACGACTATTCTCGCCTCTTCGTGTGTTCCCCATTCGGCAAATTTTAATTGAATGAGTGATTTTCCAAAGTAATTTGCGATGGGAAAATAAATGCCAATTCCACTAGCAATTACTCCCATAAAAATAGCAATAAAACCCCAAACAGCTACCGGATCAAGGGGCTGCTGACTCGTAGAAGTTTCAGGAGCAACCGCTGCAGTTAACGCTTCTAACGCTTGACGAGCACTACTGAATCGTTGTTCTGTTGCGGGGTCAATTAGTTTTTTTAACCAGTAGCTAAATTGGGGATTAAGGTTGACTCTATCGGCAAATTGTAAACGTAAATTTTTCTGGGGTAAATCAGCCGGAGCTATCCCTGTCACTAAATGAATTAACGTAGCCCCTAAGGAATACAAATCAGACGCCGCAACTGCCCGTCCCCACAGTTGTTCGGGAGCCGCATAACCACTGGTTCCTACTACAGTAAACGTTGCCCCTTCTGCCTTGGCTCGGTCTTGGACTGCGCCAAAATCGACTAAATAAACCTGTCTATCATCATCCAAAATTAAATTACTCGGTTTGATATCTCGATGCAGCACAGGTGGACTAAGTTCATGGAGATAGATAAGAATAGTTAAAATATCAGTCGCAATCTTTTGGGCTTCAGCTTCACTAAAAATCTGAATTTTATCTAATCTTTGGCGTAGAGATAAACCGGGAATGTACTGTTGGACTAATCCGAACCAGGGTAACTCGGATTCTGTCTCCTCAATGGAAAAATAATCCCGATAGCGAGGAATTCTCGGATGATCTAGATGTTGCAAGACTTGCGCTTCTCGCTCAAATAGTCTGAACTCCTCCCACTGGATTTGGGGACTAAATGCCAATAGTTTAACCACAACTAATTCCTGCGGTTGAGTTTCTAAGTCTTCAGCTAACCAGGTTTGACGCCCTGCGTTTTGTCCTAGCTGTTGTCTGAGTTTATACCGTCCGTTGATAATCTGTTGGGCTTTGAGCATAGTGTTAGCCTTCATCCTTCATTTAGCCAGTCTTTAATTTCCTGAACTAACCAGTCTCGTTCAGGTTCAGTTAATTCTTGCGCCACCGTATAACGAGTTGATTCGGTTTGAATCAAGATTTCTTGGAAGGGGATTGTTTTAATTGTTTCAATCTGGGAAATGTCTATAGTTTTAGTGTCATAACAAAATCCTAGCCAAAAGCGTTGAATGTTCAATATATCTCGTTTTAAGTCAAGGCGATGATGTCCAAACAGGAAAAAGCTGACTGGATTTGAGAGGGTTGCCAGTTTTGTCGAACCTCTGATAATCAGCCATCCGAATAAAACCGCGATCGCTAACCCAAACCCTAAGGATATATGACCACTAGTAAAGGCAAAAATTACTGCCAAAACCACTAATCCAACTCCCACCAGTCCCACCGTTAAACCAAACCCTAGGCGAAAAATCAACTGAACGCCTACTTTTGCCAGTTTCTGATGACCTCGTTTCGGTTCTAGGTGCTGCATAACTCGGAATTTAATCGTCCCCAACCAAGCCAGAATAATCGTCAGCGCTAGCAGCCCAAAGAATAAGGGATTACTTTGGAGAAAGAGGATTGGCATACCCCATAAAATCAGTATCTCGGCACTAATTAGTACACTGAGAAACAGAGGAAAAGTTTTCTGCAAAATTCGCCCTAACCCTAATTTTATCGCTGTTGTTAATAACCCGCCGCGTGCGGGAAATTGAATCCGAAACTGCTGGGGAGATTTTCTCCAGCGAATCCGTGAATGTAGAGGCTGACGGGTAGCAGGTGGGAAACTCTGGCGCACCCGATTAAATTTCAAGTCTTCTAACGCTTGACTCGCACTGCTATAGCGTGGCTCTAATTCAGGCTCCGTTAGGGTTTCAATCCAGTGAACCAAGGTAGAATTGAGGCTGGTGTAATGGCGAAATTGAACCCGCATTTGACGTTGGGGTAAATCAGCCGGAGCCACACCTGTAGCAAGATGAATTAAGGTTGCTCCCAAAGCGTATAAATCAGACGCCGGGACAGCTTTACCCCAAAACTGTTCTAAGGGAGCATAACCTGTCGTACCAACCACGGTAAAGGTTACGCCTTCAACCGCAGTCTGATCTTGCACCGCACCAAAATCGACGAGATATACTCGTTCATCTTCTCCCCAAATTAGGTTACTGGGTTTAATATCCCGATGGAGAACGGGTGGATTTAAAGCGTGTAAATAACCGAGAATTTCCAGAACCTCTGTCGCAATCTGGCGCACTTGAACTTCTGTAAAGCGTTTTCCTTGGTCTAACCATTGTTGCAAGGAAGCACCGGGAATGTAATCTTGGACGAGACCAAACCACGGTAAGCCGCCTCCTGATTGCTTGTCGAGGGAAAAATAGTCTCGATACCGGGGAATTCGAGGATGCTGTAACTGCTGGAGAACTTCAGCCTCACGTTCAAAGAGTTTCAAGTCTTCCCACTGCATCTGAGGATTAAAGGCGAGGAGTTTGAGAATCACTGGCTGGCTGGGTTGAGTCGAGAGATCCATCGCCAACCAGGTTTGACGACTCGCATTCTGACCCAGCTTTTGTTGAAGCTGATAATGCTGATGCACGACATCTGGGAGTTGTAGCATCCTCACACCTCGGTTACGATGAGTGCCACTGACTGGTATGCTGGTGGGCAATGCCCACCCTACAATATATCAAAGGTTTCGGCGATTCCCTAATGCAAATTTTCAGTGCCATTCTAGTTAAGATGGCAGCTTTCTCTCTAAGGTAACTTAAGAAACTCCGCTATAGTGAGTAGTTGCTGGTTATTGGACAAAGAAAGCAGACAATCAACAATCAACCATGAACAACCGATTACAGTGGTGGAAAACGGGGAACGGTAAATATCTGGGAATTTTGGGACTAATTTGGCTAGCCAGCGCGTTGTGCGATCGCCTGTGGTTTGCGCTGGACAAGTCTGTCCCAGCTTGGGATCAGGCGGATTATTTGACGGGTTCGTTAAATTATTGGCAAGCGTTGCAGCATCCTGAATGGTTCTCTGGGGAATGGTGGACGAATTTATGGCAACTTTCGTCTAAAATACCGCCGTTTACGTATATCGCTACGGCGATTATTCAACATGTTTTTGGTCGGGGAACGGATCAAGCGACGCTGGTTCTGTTACTCTTTCATGCTATTCTTATTGGTTCGGTTTATGGCTTGGGTGTCCAACTTTTCAATCGTCGGGTTGGATTATGGGCGACTGGATTAACGGTGCTTTTACCGGGACTTTATCGTTATCGTTTAGAATTTCTGCTGGATTATCCACTGACTGCTGTTGTTACTCTAAGTTTCTTCTGTCTCACGGTTTGGCGAAATCAAAGCTTAAAACCTGTAATTGCTAAATCCCCAACCAATCACCAATCTATACTCTGGGCAATAATCTTTGGCTTATCTCTGGGATTAGCGCTAATGGTCAAGCAAACGGCGCTATTCTTTCTATTTATACCGATTATCTGGGTTATGGCGGGAACAATTCGACGGCGAAATTGGGGACGCTTCGCTCAGTTAATTGTGGGATTGTTGGTGTCTGGGTTGGTATTTTATCCCTGGTATCGCACCAACTGGCTACTCATTTTAACCTCTGGCAAACGAGCCACGTTAGATTCCGCGATCGCAGAGGGTGATCCGGCGCTGAATACTTTGGAGGCTTGGCTTTATTATGGGAAGATTTTACCTTATTTGGTGTCGTGGGTTCTGTTGCTTGTGCCGATTGTGGGTTTGATTCTTTATTGGCGGAAAAAAGAGAAGGTTTGGGGTGGGGAAGGGGAGGATGTTTTTTCAACGCAGAGGGGCGCAGAGGTTAACGCAGAGGGGCGCAGAGGGTTTCATAAAGGATATGGGTTGGGTGGGTTAGGTTGGCTGGCTGTGTTTTTGGTTGGGGGGTATTTATTGTCTTCTCTGAATGTGAATAAGGATGCACGGTATATTTTGCCATTGTTACCTGTATTTTCGGTAGTTTTAGCATCGGGGTTGGTTCTTTGGCAAGGGGGTTGGGGTAAGTCGGTTCGCTGGGGAACGGTGGGGTTGGCGTTGGTGTTAATGGTGCTGAATTTGTTTCCTTTGGGCGGTGGTTTTTTAACTCAAGTTCTTGCGCCGCTTGTTCAACATTTTCCTTATTTGGGAGAACCTGTTCCGCTGGCTCAGGTGATTGATGAAATTATCCAAACTTCTCCCAATTTACAGACAACGTTAGGGGTATTACCGTCAACGCCGGAAATTAATCAGCATAATTTAAATTATTATGGGGCGTTGCGGGATTTTCAGGTGTATGGGCGTCAGGTGGGAGTACGAGACAAGCAGGTTGAACAGGATGCGCGATCACTATCTTGGTTTGTGACAAAAACAGGGGATCAAGGGTCTGTTCCTGAAGCGCAAACGGCTATAGTAGAGAAGGTTGAAAAAGGCGGAGACTTCCAACTTCAGAAGACGTGGGATTTACCGGATGGTAGTCTGCTCAAGCTTTATCACCGACATCAGCCATTTTTCGAGGTCGCAACAGTCAACAGTAAACAGTCAATTGTAGGGGCGGATTTAAACCCAATTGTAGGGGTGGGTTTAGACCCAATTGTAGGGGTGGGTTTAGGAACTCAATTCAGATACTCACCAATAAATGAACAACGAAACCCACCCTACCCACCAATAAATGTTCAACAAAACCCGCCCTCTTCGCCAATGAATGAACAACAAAATAACCCCTTATTCAACAGCCTGCCCTTAAGCGTAGTCGAAGGGTTAGATAAAATTCAATTAAATCAGGTGATTGTCCCAGAGACAGCGCCCCCTGGTTTCCCTGTACCTGTTACGTATGAATGGACAGGAGATTGGCAACCGTTACAATCGGGAATTGTGTTATTAACCTGGCATTCGCTGGAAGCAGGAGATCAATATCAATGGTTACATGATCATGGTATTGCCATGGGAAAATTGTTTCCGAAGTCAACAAACAACCGTCGGCTATCAACCGTCACCAATCAATCGTCCAAGTACAAAGTTGTTGAAGACATGGCGATGTTACCTCCGGCAGATATTCCAGCGGGAGCGTATACATTAAACGCCACCTATTTGAATCGAGAGACGGGGGAAACCTATCCCCTATCAGTACCAGCCGTTCAAATAAAAATTGATCCCAAAGCGTCTACAACACCTGCACCAGAATTAGACCTAATTACCCAATTTCGCACATTAGCGGCGACTTTGCCCAATGGTGCTGACTCCCTGGAGGCTATCTTTGAACAAACGGGTCGAATTAATCAGTATGACCCAATTCAAGACTATCTGGTGCAGGCAGATTTGGCGTTAACTCATCGGTTAAAGTTGGAACCAAAACGGTTAGACTGGGCTTATGCTCAAGCTTTGTCTAGGGTTTTACAGGTAGATTCCCAGAGTGCGATCGCAGCGTTAAAGCAAGTCGTTCAGCTTGATCCCCAAAATCCTTATGCTCATGCTTATTTGGCTTTCGTTTATTTATATGAATGGCGGGGTCAAGATGCCCAAACTGCGCTCAAGCCTGCTTTAAGTCTCAATCCAAATCTGCCAGAAGTTCAAGCCCTTTCTGGAGTTGCTGCCCTGATGCAAGGGAATTTAGTCAAAACCTGGTATTTTATTGATCAATTGAGAAATGAATCATGAGTCATTAATTGAGAGTTTTGACCTCAATTGAAAATGTTACCTGGAATGGGTTGAGCTTCAACTTGGGGAGAAGCAGTTGTGGAGGATGAAGGAGTCGTTTGTAATCTTAGTATATACGTTGTTCCTTGAGGAATTTCTACCACTCGTGCTTTCTCTGTAGAAAATGCTCCCGCTAAATGAGCAACTCCATCGGCAATAGCAGCATATTTGTAAACTTCATTAAGATTGCCATTACTCAGAGGTGCTACGACTCCATGGGCGATACGAGCGAACGTAGATCCCCATACTTGAGCTTTGTCAGTTCCGCTTCTTACAGTGACTGTTTTCCCTTCCAAGAAATTGCTATTTGCTTGAATTGGAATAAGTTGACCGTTCACAACCAGAGAGCGAGCGACAATAAATGCACCACTCTCGTGGGAAACCAGATAAGCTTCAACTGGAGAATTAGCAGGAACTATTACATTCCCAGCACTATTTTGAAGGGGTTGAGCTAGATACAGAGTGATAGGTACTGTTTGATTTTGACCGATATCAAAAACAACGGATTCTGGAAAGCTGACAACAATTGCCATTGCTGGCTGGGGTTGTGTCATGCCCTGATTCCTCACCTGTGGATGACTGGGAACAGAATACTGAGCTAATGCAGGTAGAGTTGTAGAAACAACAACAGAAAAACTTAGCCCAAGACCTAACAAATCAGATTTATTTATCACGATTTTTTCCTCTTGAAAAGCTTGACAATTTATTTTTGAGAGTTGGAGTTGCTCGATTATCATAATCTGATTGGGGTGATTGGGCTTTTTCTTCGTCTGGGGAAATTTCTACTAGAGAACGGATTGAATTTATTGTTCCTTCCTTAAATTTTGGCTCGTACCAAACTGTAGTTTGACTATCAGATGCACTAGCAAATACCGCAATTCGTTGACAATTTGAACATTCATAAACTTGGGGAAATTCTGAATTCCGAGGATAAAGTAGTTTGTAGATTAAATCTTCAAATTCTTGCTCAGATTTGGCGACGGAGTAAGCCGTAATCAGTTCCTCAATTAATTTTTCCCGTAAAGGTTCCCAGACTAGCTTGAATCCTTGGGGATTGGGAATTGGTGATAAATTGATGTTTTCACCGCATAAACAAGTGAGCTTGGGCATGGAGAATTCCTCTTAATGGAAGATATCAACGATAATGTGATTGTTTTTAATAATAATAATTCGGATAAGTCCGCAATCGGGTGTGGAGAGAACACCATCAGCCATGTTTTGAGCTTGATCAATTGTAATTTGGTTACTTTCTCCTCTAGCTAGTTCAATCACGACAATCTTCGCTTGATTGCTTTTTTCTATGATATTTTGGGCGATACTCCTAGTTCGTTTGCTTTGAGGCTGCATTAAGTCAGCAGAGGTTTGGCTACCGTCTGGATGAATAAAGCGATAATTTCCACGGCGACTACCTGGTATTTCTGCTGCACCTTCTACCCGGATGACTCCTGAAAGTTGACCCAATTGAGCTTGACGATTCAAAAATTCGCCAATTTTAATTTCGTCTGATGTTGCTCTAGGGTTTCTATTTACATAGGATTCGCTCATCAGGAGTCCTATTAAATCTATTTAATTATACATGATTATGGTTCTGTTTCTACACCGGGTAAAGGGGGAAGGGTTTTAAATTTTGATGCGCCCATCGCTATTTAATTCGCTCGTAATAACCGAGATAAAGCAGTTCCAACTTTCCTCCATACTCTTGAATCAATGCAAGTTGACGCCGATATAATCCGCGAAAGGTGTTGGCAAAGATTAGAGTCGCGATCGCGACACTCAATCCGGCGACGGTGGAAATTAAGGCTTCACTGATCCCACCTGTCACACCTACCGTGGTTTGACCGCCAATATCCCCAATCTGTAGGGCAGCAAAGGCGTCAATTAATCCTAAAATTGTACCTAAAAGTCCCAGTAGAGGTGAGACACTAATGATGGTCTCAAATGCCGTGTTGAACCGCTTGAGAATCGGTAACTCCGCTTGCACCGCACTTTCGAGGGCGAGGCGAAATTGTTCGGGAGTGGGACGTTTGAGTTCCAACGCCGCGAGAAAAATTCGGGCGATCGGCAGATCACTATTTTGTTCCAGCTTGAGAAAGGCTTCGGGGGGATTTTGTTGATACAGGTGCAGCACTTCTCGCATCAAACGGTTCTGGCGCTGAGTGACTCGTCGCCAAAAATTGATCCGTTCTAAAATTAGTGCGATCGCTAAGATAGAAAGCACTAATAGGGGCAACATAACTACCCCACCCAAGGAAAAGAAGGCGTTCAATGACATGCAGTTGCTCAATTAGGAGGAAGAGGAAAAGAGGGCAAATTTTTCCTTGTTCGCCTTGTCTCCCCCGCACCCTACACCCTACACCCTACACCCTACACCCCCTTAATGGTTACGGATTATTAGGAATGCGGTCAATTTGGGCATAACCACTAAATATCAGTTGCTGTCCTTGGGTTTCCAGGCGATTGATTCGCATCGTCACGCCATCAAGATTGAAGCGATCCAGATCCACCATGTTATTCAAAATCTTATCCAGAGCATTCGTTAAGGCTTCAGAGGTGTCGCGCATTTCCTCTGGAATCGTATCCGGTTCAAACTGAGAGTCTTTGAAGAGAATCCGCCGCCGCCGTTCCACAGCCAGAGTTGAAGTCATGTTAATTGGAACTAACTCCTGATCAGGAAGGTTGACTTTGGCAAAAAGCTGAATCCGGTTATTGGGAAGCAGCTTGAGTTGCACGTCGGTGAAGGAAATTGGTTTACCCCCGGTGATATCCTCCAATTCGGGAATGGAAATATTTTCTAACCGCTTTCTCACCAGTTCGGCTTTAAACGCCTGGTTGATATCGGGTTCTGTCAACACGACTTGGGCGATCGCTTGGGTGGGTTGCTTCAGGTGGATCTGACCCTTGAGGACAGAACTGAAGTCCAAGGACACAGCGTCTGTTTCAAAGGACATCTCCTGGGTCCGAAACTGTCTACGGATCACCAAGCCTCGCCCCTGCATCTTAAAGCTATCAATGCTACCCTGCAACAGTTTACTGGAGGGATTGCAGCGCACCGAAACCTCGACAGACTCACTGCGAGTAAAGAGGTGGCGAATCGTATTGCTGGCGACGGTATTGAGCATCCGTTCGCCCCAATCTGTACCAGACGGGTTGGTAAAACCGGCAAAGCCACCGAGCATAGTAGTCCTGTTATCCACGTGAGTTGTCTCTTTACATTTGTAACAAAATGTGAAGCCTTCAGCAATCTCACAGTGGGAATATTGATGGATATTGAAAATTGGCACATAGCATAGACCTAAGGGTGACTTGGGGTCTAGCTATAGGAATAGAATTTCTGAAGTTAATGATTAGTTTTGGTTAAGGCGAGGGACAGGAACAGGTAACAGGGAACAGTTTTGGTAACTTCAACCCTTAAACTCTACCATGAACTCTGATCAATTATTTTCAAAGCTTAGTCCAAGATGGTCAAAAGATTAGGAGGGGAGTATGTCCATCCGGGTGTTTGTTTACGGGACTCTCAAACCTGGGGAAGTCAATTATCAACGCTACTGTGAAGGCAAAGTGGTAGCCGCCCAACCTGCGATCGCGTTGGGTCAACTGTTTAATTTGCCCATCGGCTATCCAGCAATGACCCCTGGAAATAGTCCGGTGCGGGGATTTTTACTGACGTTGACTGAGCCAACCCTTTTAACCGTCTTGGATGAGCTGGAAGACTACAATTCCCAGCGAAACCCAGAGGACAATGAATATTATCGGCAACAAGTGACGATTTATGATCTGGCGAACCAATCGTTAGGACAGGCTTGGATCTACCTGATGCAACCTGAGCGAGTGCAGCGTTTAGGGGGTACACTCATTGCTTCCGGTTGGTGGAGTCCTATAAATTAGGGTCTGCTGAATAAGTCTTGTGGTGGGGTTAGAGAGCAGGGGAAGCAATGTAGAGACGTAGCATGCTACGTCTGGGAGCAGGGGGAGCTCTACGGCTCCAAGTGTTGATAGCTAAGGGTTTTGGCTTTGTGCAGCAAGCCCTAAATGATGAATACCCCATCTGAAAGGAAATGGGGCATTGAATATTGAATAGAGAGATATTTTTCTGTTTTCTTGCCAGCGACAGGATAGTTAGGGATTGAAGATGGCAGAATCAACGAAATTTTCCGGCGAGGCACTTTTAGCCTTAGGGATTTGGATAACTGGACGGTTCACGGCGATCATCAGAGGTTCCGCCGCCTCTTCGGTTACAGGAGTTTGAGCTAACCGTGGCATCAACTGACTACCAGGGAGTATCCCAGAAAAGGCACTGACAAACATCGCGGCGATCGCGGCACCCCCCCAAACCATGGTGTTCCGTAGGCGGCGGCGATCAATGCGGGTAAACACCTGATTTGCCGTCTCTTGAGCGGTTACCTGAGTGGCAGGTACAGGGAGCTGGTGCAGTCCTTGGCGTAGCTTCATCAGTCGAGTATACAAGTGTTGACTATTGGCATCGTTTGCCAACCAATCTTGCACTTGATAGCGCTCGGCTGCTGTCACCTCACCATCAATGTAGGCACTGATAAGTTCAAAGCGATCGCGCTGTAGACTATCCATGTCTCTGGCAGCTTCTTGCCCGGAACAGTTATGAGCATCAAAATTAGAGTTCATTTTAGATCACCACCGAGTCTTCACTAGCGCTCAATTATGGATCGTTATCGTTTGTGACATCCTCCCACACTGACTCTATTCGAGAGAGCGTATGGGCTTCCTTGGTCGTAATCTGATCAATTACGCTGTTGGCGTTTTATAGTGAGGAGATGCCCAGCCCCACTGTTGTATTGGCTGATAAGGTTTAACTTTGACCATTAACTTGCCAGCTTTTGCAGCTTGGCAAATCAAATAGTAGTTGAAAGTTGACCTTAGCCAGGGTAACGCAAGACTTGAGTGAACGACTACACCCTTCATTCCATTGCCCTCAAGTGTTTGGAATTACTCGCTCCAAGATGTTATATATCCCATCATAGAATGAACTTTGGTTTAGGGGAACAATTTCCCCATTCTAATCCGGAGACAATTAAACATCTAGATAGGGTTGCAGTTGAGATTGCAGTCTTGAGCGGGCTCTAGCGATACGCGACTTGACGGTTCCCAGGGATACGCCTGTAATTTCGGCAATCTCTTCATAAGCCATCCCTTCAATTTCTCGCAAGACAATCGTCGTGCGGAATGCTTCTGGCAAGTCTTTAATGGCTTCCCGTAGTTGGGCGTAAAATTCCCGCGTTGCCATATTGTCTTCCGGACTTGGACCATCAGCGGCAATTTCCCAATCCATCTCACCATCATCCATCCGACGCGGTGCATCCAGGGACAATGGCGGAGCTACCCGCTTGCGCTTGCGTAGCTCATCATAGAAAAGATTGGTCGTGATACGACTCAACCAACCCTTAAATTTGACGGGTTCCTTGAGGCGCTTAATATTCCGGTAAACTCTAATCCAAACTTCTTGCGCCAAGTCCGGTCTGTCCTGCCAATCTGGAGCCAGATGGTATAACACCTTCTCCACATGGGACTGATAGCGGCGCAGTAGTTCAGCAAAAGCTGCTCGGTCAGGAGTAATACCGTCCTGACAGCGCAAAATTAAATCGTAGTTCGAGAGTTTTTCAGGTTGCACCGTCACATTATCGGGTGTGACCTCAACCGGTGACCAGGATAGAGAAATCGATTGGCTCATGGATGGTAATGGGTGCTAGAACATCCTTACTTTTCACAGACGCCTGACTTCACGTAGAGTTCCCGCTTAGATTAGCAAAGGCTTGGTTGGGGTGAATAAACTAAATTTTAATTATCTCTATTCAAACCTACCAAGTACATCCTCCAAACGGGTAGTGTTTCCCGTCAAGTTTCAATATGGCATCTGGAAAAGCCTATCATCATTCTTCTAGAGGAAAGACATCCTATCCGGAAAAACTCACATCTTGCACCATTTGCATTAAACTGCTTTCCTATCTCCCTTATCTCCCTCATCTGGGTTGACTGACAAAGGTGCAAGATATCAGAAAAAAGGTTTACCTAGCCAGTTCTTCATAATACTGCACGCGCTCGGTTTCAGATAGACTGCGTATCTGGTTGATATAACTGGCAAACTCCTTTGGATTTAAGGACGCTTGCTTGTGAGCGCGTTCACTCCAGTAGGCTTGTCTGGCTCTCCAAGACATTTGTTGGGTTAGGGTATATTCCTCCTCACCTACCATTTGGGCGTAGGCTTGCTCTTCTGCTGGCAGTTGATTCAGATTGTTCCATCCCTTACCCAAGGCTTCCGGGTGCATCTGATCGTCCCACTGTCTTCGGCAGTCTAATTCAGTTGCGGTTGTCGTCAAAACGCGCTCATAAACTCCATCCTCTGGCAATGGTCCTCGTTTCGGTTCCTGGATGAGATTTTGACATACACCATTAGCCAGAGTGAGTTCTTGGTCAATTTCCGGGGATTGGCGGAAGAACATTTCGGTAGTGGTTGCATTACTATTACTGTCCTCTTGGGGGGTAGAAACCAAACCACCATCATCTGGGGGAGGCATCATACCACCATCATCTGGGGGAGGATTTAATACACCATTACTTAAACCAGGACGGGTGTTAAAACTAGCTACTGAACCGACTTCACCAGTAACCCGATTGTCTGGTGGAGTCAAAGGAGCCGGAACTTGAGCAAAGACGTCACCGGAGATATTGCTAGTCTCAGGCGAGCCATTTTGCCAAGCTCCGACAAACCCACCATCGGCTCGACCTGTGATCGTCGGGTTGAACTGAAAATCCGTTGCACTGGTGATGGTAAACGCTTCACCTGCGGTTCCATCTGCGCTGTAGCGCCGTCCGAACACATCACTATCGTTACCAGAACTCTGCCACGCTGCCACAAAGCCTCCATCTGCTAGAGCCGTAACATCCGTGGAATTGATCACGTCACCAATTAGTGTATCCGCGATCGCAAACGCTTCACCTGACGTTCCATCTGCCTGATAACGTCGTCCGTAAAGACTACGATTACCACCCTGATCCCTCAGCCAGGTGGCGACAAAACCGCCATCCGCTAAACCCGTGATCGTAGGATGGCGCTGAGAATCCATTGCCTCGCTGATCACAAACGCTTCACCTGCGGTGTCATCTGCTCCATAGCGCCGTGCCTTAATATTAATTAGGTCGCCAGTCTCACGATTTTCCCAGGTTACGACAAAACCGCCATCGGCTAATGCCGTAATATCAGGAAATTCCTGCCTCGTCGCCGTATTGCTGATGATAAACTCTGGACTGGCGATGCCATCTGCCCCATAGCGCCGTCCGTAAATATTTGGACTGTTAGTTTGCGAGTCATCCCAAGCCACGACAAAACCGCCATCGGCTAATGCTGTGACGGTAGGATTTGATTGAGTACCCGTTGCATCGCTGACAACAAACTCTGAATCCGTACCGTCTACTCGGAAGAGTCGCCCGTGAATGTCCTTTTGCAAAGCATTTTCGTTGTCCTGCCATATCACCACAAAGCTACCGTCTACTAAGGCTGTGACGCTAGGAAATAACTCTTGATTGGCTGCATTGCTGATGACAAATTCCGCTCCGACAGGATTACCACTAGCATAGTAGCGTCGCCCATAAATGTCAAAATTACTACTTTGCGAATTCTGGTTGCTATCCCACACGACAACAAAACCGCCATCAGCTAGAGTCGTGATACTGGCAAATTCTTGGACTTCCACCGCGTCAGTGATGGTTAATTCTCCTTGAGGTTGTAATGTGGAATCACCTGTTTGGTTGAGCATAACTGTACCGCTAACTCCTGAACCATTACCATCGCGATCGCTAGCGTGTAAATTACTGTAACTATTGGCTACGGGCGAGATCCGCAAATCCCAAGCTGTCAGGGTTATGTCCCCTCCATTTCCACCACTGGGATGACCATCTGCTGAAATTTCAGCAAGACGCTGCACCTCTAACTGGTTACCTGCATTCAGGTTAATACGGCTGGCATTGCTACCATCGCTGCTATTAGCGTTAATGACACCGCCATCCTGGATAGTGAGGTTATTCTCAGCATTGATGGTTACCAGTCCTTGAGTCCCAACTGCACTCTGAGCGTTGATCGTACCGCTATGGGTGATGTTATCAGCAAATAATCCAGCGACTCCCCGTTGGGCAGCAATGGTTCCTAAGCTCTGGATATCGTTAGTACCGTCTGTGGTTACAGTGAAGATCATATTGCCCAGAGGCGATTCAGCTAAGACGACCTCTGTACCCGCTCCTAAAACCGTCTGACCGCCCGGTGTCGTAATATTACCTGC
Organism: Coleofasciculus sp. C1-SOL-03; assembly: GCF_040220555.1. Lineage (NCBI taxonomy): Bacteria > Bacillati > Cyanobacteriota > Cyanophyceae > Coleofasciculales > Coleofasciculaceae > Coleofasciculus > Coleofasciculus sp. C1-SOL-03. The sequence continues at coordinate 27,148 of NZ_JAVJUO010000129.1, read as the reverse complement.
CTGCTGAATAGTCTTAGCCATTAGCCACACCTGACCTCCATCCCCAGCCGTTGCGGTAGTAATTTGCGCTCCATTTTCCACCGTAATCGGAGTGCCACCACCAATTTGCCCGAAGCGATAGTTTCCGTCCAAGAAATCCTGGTTAGATAGGTCTAGAGTCGAGGCAATTAGCCCCTGCACGTCTACCACAGCATCAGCGCCAAAAACGATACCGTTAGGATTAATCAGAAATACTCGCCCATTAGACCGTAATGTCCCTAAAATCTGGGATGGGTCAGTACCAATAACACGGTTGAGAATAGCACTACTAGAATCTGGCTGGAGGAAACGGGTAATCTCACCCAGATTGATGGAAAATTCCTGCCAGTTGATAATTGTTCCAGCCGAGTTCGTAATCTCCAGAATCTCAGGACTGGGATTGGCGAAAGTAGCGGTGCCATTGACAACTGTGGGGTTGGTGGGATTGGCATGAGCTGGAGTGCAGAGGTTAGCAAGTATTAGAGCAATGAGTACACGTTTAAATTTGGCGTAGCCTGTCATAATTCTTACTCCTAAAACGAATACACTAGGCTGAAATGTACGCGGAGATCACCGGAATCGCTAATCACAGCTCCATCCAGTACATAACCTAAATCCACAGCACTACTGAAACGGTTTTGGTCATCCCAACGCCAGCCTAACCCAACAGTCCAAATACTGTCTTGATCCGGTTCTCCCGGCAAGGTATTTTCACGCCAGTATTGCCCAATGTCGGTAAAAGCCAAGAAGCGGTGACCCTTTCCCAAAACTGGGGTGTAAACTTCTAGACTTGCTCGCAGGGCGTTATCCCCGGCTATCTCGCGTTCCTCCAATCCTCGAATAGAACGTAACCCGCCTAACCCAAACTGTTCCCCAGAAATGAGGGGTTCTCCTGCATATTGACCTTCCCCCTGAAGGTGCTGAAATTAATTACATCACCCCACCGGGGAATAGGGGCTTGGTAGAATAATCCCAACTGCTTTACCCTGTCCAACTTTTCTGGAGACACGCTAACACTGAAGGCAGCAAGATGACCTCTGTTCCAAACGTTGCTATTTTGGGTGATCAGACTCAAGCGAGTCTGGCCTGTCTCCTCAGTACCAGTATTATCTAATCGTAGTGACCAACGTTGGGGGTTTTGGTCTTCAACGTTGATTTCGATGTTGGTTTGTCCTGATGCTACAGGTTGAAAATCCAGGATGAGTTCGCGGGAGGGGTTGTCGTTTGCCAGAAATAACTGGCGAGAGAGGACATTCAGGTTAGGAGTCTGGTTTTCTTGCAGTTCCGGTAAAGCAGCGCGGATACTCTCATCGCTGAAGTGGCTATTGCCACTAATCGTAATATCAGAAACCTTAACTTCGGTGATGTCAATCAGAAACACACCATCGAGTGTTAAGCGTTGAGGCGGGCTAATGCTCACCAGGGAATAACCAGCCTGACGATAAGCTTCAATTAGGGATTCCCGTGCTGCAATTAAATCAGCAAGGGTTTGATGATCACCTATATAGTCTTGAAGTTGAGCTTGCAATACAGCATCTGAGAGCAAGGTGTTACCTTGGAGGCGGAATTCTGTGATCGGAAAGCGCAGCACTTCTGGGGAATCCGCTGCTGGGGGTTCGATATCAGAGGAGTCTTGGTCTAGCGTACTGGTATCGGTAAGGATTAAAACATGGGGATTTTCAGGATTAGATGGGCAATGTTGCCACTGATTGAAGAGAAACTTGTCGGAGAAATAATGCCACCTGAGCCTGAACCTGTGCCTGAACCAGCGTCTATGCTAGGTTTGGCATTGGTTGGTACTTTCGGTGCTGTTTCAACACTAAAACGTAAGTGCAGCTAGGTAGAAACCAAGAGTAACTAACTCACTGAAATTTGCCTAGTTTGCTGGCTAAAAATTTCAATTAATTCAAAAATTTAAGATCATCCCCTGCCTTTTCGCTAATTTTGGTGTTAGCGTTAGTCTAGGTGGGGGATATTTGGCTTTCATTATATCCGTTTGAAAGATTTAGCTGCCTTATCTCCTGCTATTTGTTATAGCATTACGGGCATACGTTAGGACATTACTCTGTTGCCTATTGCCTATTCCCTATTGCCTTTTCACCTAATTTTATTGTCCTAACCTCAATGCGTAGTGCTATAACCTCGTTAAAATCAAGCCTTATCAGTACTAGAGTGAACTCAGACTCACTGGTTGAGATAGGGTAGAGTTAGCCTGGTTGTGATAGCCTTCTAAGTCATGATGGACGGAACATCCTCACTAAAAACTAGCTTGATGCTGCTTTGCTTTGGGTCAGCCGGATTATTATTGTCAGTAGCTTGGCAACAACGTCAATCAATACCACTCCCCTCGGAGATTGCCCAATCGGTTCAGAGGACATTTCTGGATCGAGAGGATCAGAGCGATTTGGATTCGCCTCAGCCACTGGGGAAATATGGTGAATGGATAAGAGAGCGAATGACCCTTAATTGGGGATGGGGATTAGATGCGCCTGTTCCCTTAGCCGGATTAATTCTACCTCATCCAGGTGCTTCTGAGCGAAACGCGATCGCCCAAGTATCACCCCTGACTCCCTATCTGAATCAGGCGATAATCGCTTTGGATGTGCGATTAGTTGTGGATTTGAGTGATGCCAAGGTGTATAGTTACTGGGGAGAGCAAGAACTCGCTAGCTATCCAGTTGCTGTGGGTCAACCCGGTTGGGAAACGCCAACGGGTAGCTTCAAGGTTCTCCGCAAGCAGCGCAACCCCATCTGGCGACAACCGATTACTGGTGATTTAATTCCGACTGGACCTGATAATCCCTTAGGCGATCGCTGGATCGGATTTTGGTCTGACGAACACCATCAGATCGGCTTTCATGGTACTAATGATGAAGATCTAGTGGGTAAGCCAATTTCTCACGGCTGCTTACGGATGCGAAATGCTGATATTCAGGCGTTGTATGAACAGATTCAAGTCGGAACGCCTATCTTGGTGCGGAAATGATTTGTCATTCGTCATTCGTCAGATCAAGTCCGGTGAATTACCCATAATAGCAATGCTGTAACCGCAAGGGTTTCGGGCTTTTTTATTAAGGGTGATTTGCCGGACATCATATCATTTGTCATTCGCCACACTCACGAAGCGAGAAGCAAGCTACGTTATTTGTTTTCTCCCCCATCTCCCTCATCTCCCCCATCTCCCCCATCTCCCCCATCTCCCTCATCTTCCCCATCTCCCTCATCTCCCTCATCTTCCCAACGCCTCTAGGGACTTTTGAGATCAGATTTGGGTTCAAAGTTGGGCGCGTAATCTTGGAGTAAGGAACTCACCTGCTGGAACAGATCTTTACCGCTACCTCTACGAAGAGCTTGGCGTTCAGAGCCAAAATCGGGTCGATGCTGATTTTGCATGATCGCCGTATCCACTTGCTGAGTAATCAACTCTTGCAGTTCTTCTTTGGCTCGCTGACGTTGGTATTTTGCCCCTTCTTCTGTGGTAGCGTACAGAGGGGGAAGTCGATTCAGAGCATAGGCGGCAATATCGCCCACATCCAGCACCTGATCGCTAGTTGCTTCAATTTCAGCCACTTGCGCGATCGCTTCGGTGAGTACCAACTCCTCCATCACGTTAATAAACTGCTTGCGCGGAACGGCGACGACTTCACCCGTCAACAGCGCTCCCATCAGGCGATCCAACGCCATATATTCTTCGATCGAAAGCTCTGATGCTGTATCACAAATACGCCCAACCTCAGTTTCCATGACTGGGGTTAAGTAACCATCTTGCAGAGCTTGTTCTACGATTTTTTCAATACTCATGGTGTTGGATTAGATTGCCCATTCGTCGCTCAGATCAAGGGAGACTTACCAGAGTTTACCTCAAACAAAACCCATAAGTGCATAAGATGCAGGAAAACTTCAGAAAAACTTAACATCTTCGCGGAAATCCCCACCCTCAACGAAGTAGGGTGGGGATGGACAGCGGGAAATCGGAGGTACGAAGATTTCCAAATCGCATTGTTTAGATGCGGTTTTTTAGTGTTATACTAGTTGATTCAACAGACTTTCAAAATTAATAAACGTCAAGCAGGCGCGGTGATTGCCGATGCAGATGGTAAAATTGACTCCGCTTCAAATTGCCGCGCTAACCACGTTAAACACTTAGAAGGCAAGCTGAAATCCGCACTTGTCTGGCTACGCAAGGCGGAAAAGTCACTCAAAGACTCTCGAAAGCATTACTCTGGCAAGTGGCACAACAAGAAACAATCCACCAATCTGAAACTATTTTGCTACCTGGATACGCGCCAAACATCCTGGCAAAGTAAACGATTCACCATCCATCACAAAAAACGGTACATCACCCATCTAGAACGCCAAATTACCACACTCAAAGCAGCTCCGATTCGCGTCACCATCAGCACACAGGCAGAATGCTTCTTTCTTGGCTCTAAAGGCGAAACGTGCGGAAATCTTGATTTTAGTGTCAAGAAATCACAGTTACGTGAGCGTGGTAGAAAGTACGCTCGAATGCTGTCAAATTTTGCCTATAGTCGATTTATTGAGCAACTAGCGTTGCAATGTGGCAATGCAGGAATTGAGGTCATCCGCCGTAATCCAGCATGGTCAAGCTTTCTGGCGCTGGTAAAGTATTTAAGAATGTACGGTATGAGCAGTGATGAAGCTGCGGCAATAGTTCTAGCGCGTAGAGCTATGAATTTGTCTGAACGGCTTCCCCGCTCCATAACCGCCTTGCTCGGAGTGAATCCGCTCCGAGCACGTATGGAGCGGGATTAACCAACTCAATAAAGTCCTCACTGGGATGTCACGCCATGACTTCTACAGTGTCTCTAACTGGGAATTCAAGGTCAAGCCTTTGATTGAATCGGCTCGTCAGATCGAGTCAAAGGCAAGCCGTAAGGCACTTTGAACAGGCATAGCATCTAGCCGCTAGGATGCGATGTGGTCAGATTATCACTTTTGGGTAGTTTTGTCCATACATGAATGAGCGGTACTTCACACCCTGTATTATTCAATACCGTCAAATCTCCAGGGTACTGGATCTACAGCAATGCCATGAACATACAGTCCCCAGTGCAAATGCGGTCCCGTAGAAGCTCCCGTTGAACCCACTGTACCAATTCTTTGACCAGCTTGGACAAAATCTCCTTCTTGAACGTCGATCTGATTTAGGTGCAGCATAATACTCAACACCCCTTGACCATGGTCAATTCCGACTGTATTACCATGGACATTAAACCCCTGTGATTCTCGTCCCACTAACGCTACTCGTCCGGCGGCGGGGGCGACGACAGGTGAACCTGTTCCAGCGGCGTAGTCAACCCCTCGATGATAATAATCCTGGGCGAATACTCCGTTATAATAACGGCGCACGCCAAACACCGTAGACACTCGACCTGCATTAGGTCTGACTAAGGGTCCATTCCAGAACTTTTGCGGCGTCACTAATGTTTTGAACTCAGCCACCCGATTGAGTTCCAGTTCTGTGGCGGATCGGTTGGCACTACCGGATAGTCGGATACGCTGGGTGGGAAACGAGCGATTTTTCAGAAATACAGCCAGGTTCCTCACCTCACCATCCCCAATGACTTGAAATTCTAAACGTCCGGATTTATCCAGAGGAGTGGTTGGGAGTAAGGCGCGATAGCGATTGGCGGTGACAGGAAAGGCGGGATAGATTTTTTGCCCGATGGACACGCTTGGCGGTTGAGTCGTGGTTTCTGTGTCAATCATCACCGACAGCGTATCCCCTAACTGAGGACTTTCTGGGATTACGCGCACTTGCAGCGCGATCGCGGCTTGAGTCTTGATCGCCAAAACGGTTGCTAGACCTACAGTTAACGCTGTGGTCAATCGTCCTTTGATCCCCAATGGTTTGGCAGGGAAACGTCGCGGAGTGACTGGAAGCGATTGACTGGGGATTCCTGAACTCTGGGTGTTGAGTCGGGTTTGTTTAATGTCTTCAGAGTGTGTTAAAAGGGCGCTCATTGGCATCGGCAAACGATTAACTGGATTAATCCTAGAGCATAGACTAGCACTTAGCTTAAAGACTTGCCAGTTGACCCGCTTATTCGGGTGGGCAAAGCTAATCAACCCTAGTGGCGTGACACAGCTAAAATTGTGGGATAGATTTGGCGGTGAAATTGGGCGCACGCCATGCGCCCCTACAATTCTAATCCACCAATTAAGGTGTGCCACGCCACTAGAACGCGCCTAAAACAAGATAACGCGAGGCTGATTTAGATCAAGCATTTGTAGAGGTTAACTGAAAGAATCATGCATTTCTGGACTCTATAAATTATCAGGAAATTAGCCTTTTATCATTAACCCTCTAACAACCGTTGAACTAAAATCACGATACTTGGAAATGCTAGTGGACGAATTTCTCCCGTCGTCAGCGTTAATTCTAAGCGATAGTTCCCCTCCACAGGTTCACGGAATACCTTGATCTGCCGATGCCTTAAGTCTACAACCCAATACTCCTGAATCTCGGCGGCGGCGTAAGCCTTTCGCTTCACATCCAGATCTTTGCTCAAGCTAGTATTGGCATACTCAATCAACCAAAATATATTTTCAGGATAGGGATGGCGAGTTCGGTAGAGGGCGCGAAGTGGTTGCACAATCGCCAAATCGGGTTCGGGTTCTGAGCGACTTTCAGGCAGTGTAATCGGCTTAGAATCACGTACAATGGCTTGATCGGAGAGTAGTTCTCTCAGGTAGTCAGCGGTATCGGTACTCTGTTGGGCATGTTCTGGTCCTTCTGGAGGCATTTCAATAATTTCTCCATTTAATAGTTCAACGTGACGATTATCTAAAAGACCAACGTTGATCATGCGGTGATAATCGTCTAGCGTCCATCTGGCGGTTGTTACACTCATGCCCATCTGCTCCCGTTTTCCTGTAATTATCTTAATTAAGGGGGGTGGGCAATGGGGAGCAGGGGAAGCTGGGGGAGCTGGGGAAGCTCTTGAAGTAGAGATACTTTCGCCTGCCAAGTTCGATAAGGAAATGCCTCGGAGCGAGGCTATGTCTGCCTTGAATGGCTGTAAACCAGAATTGGCAAGGGTTGTGGCTTAAGTTGACACGGATGTGGGCAATGCTCACCCTACGGTATATCAAGAAATATATAATGTTGCAGGAGTTAACAAATTGTTGGAAATCTTAAGAAAATTTGTATTCTATAAAGATATAGCACTTTAATTTTGATAACCCACCGGTGCAAGAAGACTTCCGACTGATTATCGACTTCGTATCTGTTCTGGCGTCAGCAGCGGCTGGCGGACTTTTGGCATCCTCATGCCGTCAACCTCCGCTCTTGGGCTATATCGTCGGGGGTATGATTGTGGGTCCGGCGGGTTTGGGTCTAATTAAAGAGGTGATCCAAATTGAAACCCTGGCTCAATTTGGTGTGGCTTTTTTGCTGTTTGCCTTGGGGGTGGAATTTTCCCTGGCGGAATTGAAAAAAGTGCAAAAGATTGCCCTGGGTGGGGGCGGACTGCAAGTTGTTCTGACTATCTTAGTTACGACGTTAGCCTCTCTGGGCATGGGTTGGGTTACGTCTCCTGTCCAAGGTGTGTTTCTGGGGGCAATTTTGTCCTTGTCGTCCACGGCGGTGGTTCTCAAATGCTTGATGGAACGCAACGAAACCGAAACCCCCCACGGGCAAGTCATGCTAGGGATTTTGGTGGTGCAAGACTTGGCATTGGGATTAATGTTAGCAGTACTCCCGGCTTTAGACCAACCCACTGAAGTGATTGGGACAGCGGTGGGACTTGCCCTATTGAAAATTGGTCTATTTGCGGCTGGTGCCATAGCCGTAGGGATATGGTTAATTCCTTCGTTATTACGATTCCTTGCCCGTACTGAAAGCCGAGAGTTATTTTTACTTGGGGTTGTGGGTTTATGTTTGGGTATTGCCTTGTTGACTGAACAGTTAGGACTCTCAATTGAAATGGGGGCGTTTGTCGCCGGGTTAATGATTTCCGAGGTGGAATATGCCGATCAAACCCTGACTTATGTGGAACCCCTGCGGGATGTCTTTGCTGCCCTCTTTTTTGCGGCGATTGGAATGCTGATTGATCCGATTTTCCTGTGGACGAATCTGGAGTTGATTTTGGGATTGGTCTTGCTAGTTTCGGTGGGAAAAGGGTTAATTGTCACTCCCATTGTGAAACTCTTTGGTTATCCGTTAAAAACGGCAATTTTCGCAGGTCTGGGATTAGCACAAATTGGTGAGTTTTCTTTTGTGTTGGCGAGTGAAGGGCAAACTCTGGGATTGGTGTCTCGCCCGGTCTATTTATTAATTTTAGGCACAACCGCAGTGACGTTAATCGTGACCCCGTTTCTGTTACGATTAACACCAATGGCATTGAATTGGCTGGAGAAATTCCCGCCCTTACAACGGTATTTTGAACCGATGGAAACTCCGAAAGCCGTATCACTGAATAGCCAACAGTTAAATGATCATGTGGTGATTTGTGGATATGGGCGCAGTGGCAGCAATTTAGTCCGACTGATGCGAGAGCATAATTATCCTATCGTGGTGGTTGAGCAGTCAGAACAGGTGATTGGGCAATTACGAGATGCGGGAATTCCCTATGTTTATGGTAATGCAGCGAGTTTACACGTATTGGATAAAGCTGGGGTAGAACGGGCAAAATCCATGGTGATTGTCTTGGCGGATGCCATGAGTAGTCGGTTATGTTTGAAGCGATCGCTCGAATTAAACCCAGTTTTAGATATCGTCGTGCGGGCGAATAAGGATCGGGAGATCGAACTGCTGTACCAACTGGGGGCGCGAGAGGTGGTGCAACCGGAGTTTGAGGCGTCTTTGGAGTTAGCAACGCATTTGATGTCAGGAATTGGTGTACCCAATTGGGTGATTCAGCAGGAAATGGAAAAAATTCGCAGTTCCCATTATTTGGATTTGCGCCCCGAACAACCTCAGTCTCAAATTGCCCGCGATTTACGGACGGCGGCTGAGATGATGAATAGTAAGTGGTATGATTTGCCAGAGAATTCTCCACTGACAGGTATGACGTTAGAACAAGCCGATATTCGCCGCTTAACCGGGGTTAGCTTGGTGGCTATTCGTCGGGCTGAGGGTGAGGAAATCGATTATCCCGATGCTGGGGTAAGTTTGGAGGAAGGTGATCACCTTTTAGCGGTGGGTGAACCCGATGAACTGTCTGCCTTTAAGAAGTTGGCAAAGGGAGAAATGACAACTCCCGCTACCAGTACTCCCTGTCAGTGGGTGTTGATACCCAAAGAGAGTCCAGCCCACGGGAAAAGCCTGTCCCAACTCCATTGGCGGCGTCAATATGGGATTCAGGTGCAGGCAATCCGTCGAGAAGGGAAGTTTATCCCTTTTCCCGATGGGAATGCCGAAATTCGAGAGCAAGATCACCTGCTATTGTGTGGTGGAAGTTATCCCCTAAATCAATTACAGCAGTGGTTAACACCCCTGCCTGATAGTAGTATCACCGAGGTTCCGCTTCATCAAACTCTGACGAATGACAAAGGACAAAGGACAAAGGACAAAGGACAAAGGACCAATGACCAATGACCAATGACCAATGACCAATGACCAATGACCAATGACACCTGAGTCAGGGCGGGTTTAGTTACATCTGGTTGCAACCGAAAAGATAGTCGTGAAACCCGCCCCTACAGAGACGCCACATACCGTGAAAAGTCAGGATGAATGACGAATGACCAATGACAAATTAGGCAAATTCAAAGGGATTATCGGCACTCTCCTCTGTTTCTGAACTTTCCACTGTTTCGTAACTCTCTGCTGTTTCAGAACTCGCCACGGCAGACTCTTGGCGTACTTGGAGGGATCGATTCATGCCACCGCCTCCCTTGGGCTTGATATAGGCGATCGCATGACACCAAATAATAATCGGCTGATCCTGTTCATCTAGAATACATAAGCAGGATGTGTCTTGCCAACGCACTCTGCCTGTAAAGATTTCATTGGTGATGAGTTTCAGTTCAACCTCTTGGGCTTCTCGAATCAAGCCTTGCAGTTGACGAACACTGGGTAGATTGGTGGACAATTCACTCATAATTAGATGGTTAAGCGGGAGACAATAATGGAAATCGAATTTACAAAGTACCACGGTCTGGGGAATGACTTCATTCTGATTGATAATCGGTCAAAGTCAGACCCACTAATCACTTCAGAGCAAGCCGTGCAATGGTGCGATCGCAACTTCGGCATCGGCGCTGATGGGGTGATTTTTGCCCTACCTGGACAAGAGGGTACTGACTATAGTATGCGGATTTTCAACGCCGATGGCTCGGAACCGGAAATGTGTGGCAATGGAATTCGCTGTTTGGCGCAGTTTCTAGCCGATTTGCAGGGAGTCACCGATTCAAGGGAGTATCGGATTCATACCTTAGCTGGGGTAATTACACCGAAACTGGAAGGCAATGGCAAGGTTAGGGTGAATATGGGGATGCCTCAGCTTTTAGCCTCTCAAATCCCGACAACTTTGGCTCAAGGGGATCAAAAGGTGATTGATGTTCCTTTAGAGGTTAGCGGGAAGAGTTGGCAGGTTACCTGTGTAAGCATGGGCAATCCTCACTGTATTACCTACGTGGAAGACGTGAGTGCTATTCCCCTAGAAATTATTGGTTCTCAGTTCGAGCATCATTCCGTCTTCCCCAAACGAACCAATACCGAATTCATTCAAGTGGTACGCCCCGATTATATCAAAATGCGGGTCTGGGAACGGGGGGCTGGAGCCACCTTAGCCTGTGGTACGGGGGCTTGTGCATCAGTTGTTGCTGGGGTATTGACCGGAAAATGCGATCGCATCTGTACGGTGGAACTTCCTGGAGGGTGTTTGGACATTGAATGGTCAGAGGTTGATCAACGAATTTACATGACTGGACCGGCGCAGCGAGTGTTTACAGGTAGGTTTAGACAGGGATGACCTACGTAATTTTACACGGTGTATAACAGCCGCAACTGCTTACCAATGACAAATGACGAGCCTCACCCATCCTGCTTAAATAAAAAAGAGTTATCCACATCAATCTATGGCTGTTCATCAAGACTACATTCAACTTGCCACCGACAAAAATGGCGATATGCATGACTTAACTGATCAAGTCAATGCCATTGTCAAAAACTCTGGTATCCAAACCGGAATGGTTCATGTCTTTAATATTGGCAGTACCGCCTCCATTGGCACAATCGAGTTTGAACCGGGATTGGAACGGGATTTACCAGAACTGTTAAATAAACTGATTCCACCCAGTCGGGATTACGGACATGAGCAAACCTGGCATGATGGTAACGGACATTCTCACCTGCAAGCCACTTGGTTGGGACCTTCTCTCACCGTACCCCTCAAAAATGGCAGGTTAGAATTAGGGACTTGGCAGCAAATCTTTCACCTAGAATGCGATGTGAAACCGCGCCGTCGCCAAGTTATTGTGACGATTTACGGAGAATAACTTATCCCCCTGCTTCCCCTGCTTCCCCTGCTTCCCCTGCTTCCTCTGCTTCCCCTGCTTCCCCTGCTTCCTCTGCTTCCCCTGCTTCCCCTGCTTCCCCTGCTTCCCCTGCTTCCCCTGCTTCCTCTGCTTCCCCTGCTTCCCCTGCTTCCCCTGCTTCCCCTGCTTCTTCTGCTTCCCCCCTCTACCGAGGTGTACTTACTCTCGCGATGAAGCGGCTTTTGCCTCCGCCTCTTCTAACTCGATAATCAAATCAATCAGGTGTCTAGCATAACGAAGCGAATCTGTCAAGCCTCGCTCCGTCACTGGATAGCTATAGCGAGCAAAATTTTCATTCGGGTGTTGCCACCGTAACCATAACCGTTTATCGATCATCTTCGTGCTAATTAACCAATCTCGGTAGCGGATTGGTTTGATGGGCAAGCCGGTGTTGGGATTGTTTGAAGTCACTGGCTTTCTTTGGAGTATTGAATCTAATTTATGATGTCACAGAACATAAAGAAACTTGGCTAGACGGGTTGGAGTTGTTGTTGATTCATGAACGCTAATAATCCTTGGAATACTTTGATGCCATCCGTACAGCCCAACACAGGATCAGATGCCCGTTCAGGATGAGGCATCATCCCCAATATTTTACCTGTGCGATCGCATATTCCGGCAATGTTGTTCACAGAACCGTTGGGATTGCTGGTTTCGTCGATTTCACCACTGGAATTGGCGTAACGAAAGACAATCTGATTTCCATCTTCTAGGGCTTTCAGGGTATCTGTATGGGCGTAGTAGCGTCCTTCTCCGTGAGCAACAGGCAATGTGATAATATCTCCCGTAGAATAGGCGGACGTCCAAGGCAGATCGGTGCGTTCTATTTTCAGAGGGACGCGATCGCAAATAAAATGGAGATCGCGATTCCGGATTAATGCCCCTGGCAATAACCCGGTTTCAGTTAAAACTTGAAAGCCGTTACAGATACCCAGGACAAACTTTCCCTGCTTTGCGTGGGTGATCACACTATCCATAATCGGCGAAAACTGAGCGATCGCGCCGCAGCGCAGGTAGTCGCCATAACTAAAGCCACCGGGTAAGACAACGACATCTAAATCAGAAATGTCCGTTTCTTCATGCCAAACCATCCGAGTGGGACAATTGAGCAAATCCTGGGTGACATAAGCAACATCGCGATCGCAGTTTGAGCCAGGAAAAACCACAATACCAAATTTCATGTTGATACCCCTAACTGTACCTGTACTTCATCCAAATCAAATCGATAATTTTCAATCACCGGATTCGCCAAAAGTTGGTCACAGATGCGATCCAGTTGCTCACTGGCTTGGTTTTCATCCGCCGCCGTCAGCATTAACTCAATATACTTGCCGATGCGTACCTGCTTAACATTGGCGATGCCGAGTTGCCCAATCCCGGACTCGACTGCCACGCCAGCCGGATCTAATACAGAAGGTCGCAGTGTAACATAAATTCGAGCCTGATACTGATGATTCACAAGCACCCCCTAGTGGTTTGAGATTACCTTAATTTAAAGTTTGAACTACTAATCCCCAATAGTCCACATCCTTTTTCCTCGATTAACCCCTAAATCTATGAAAGCCCAACGCACCCGTTCTCAAGAGCGAATTTTAAAGTTGCTCAAAACCTTAAATCGTGCTGTCTCTGCCCAGGATATTCATATCGAGTTACGCAAGCGGAAGCAAGGTATGGGTCTAGCCACAGTTTACCGCTCTCTCGATGCCTTGAAACTTGAAGGAGTGGTACAAATGCGGACTCTAGCGACTGGCGAATCCCTCTACAGTTTATTACAGGATCAACATCATCTCACCTGTCTCAATTGCGGGCGATCAATTCCCATCGAGGAATGTCCTGTCCACAATTTAGAGACCCAGTTACAAGATAACCACCGCTTTCAGATTTACTATCATACCCTAGAATTTTTTGGACTCTGTGAGGATTGTCAAATGGTTGAAGCTGATCAAAACCGTCGTTATAGTGCCAAGGGGATGCACAGGGGAGAGTTTTGAGTTTTGGCGCGAGGGCATAAGCGTGTGACCCTTCGCAACCCTTGATCAAGGGAACCTGGTTGGTGTGTAGGGGCGGGTTTCACTATTATCGTTTATTCTCTCACCCAGATGTGACTAAACCCGCCCCGATGTTCCAGACGTATCATGCTATGTCTGGAACTCCCTCCCCCTCACCCTTGTTTGTCCCCAATCTTTACAATGGACGATAAACCCGATAGTTAATTTTGGGGAAGATGTTATCGATTTCCTCGACTTTTTCTAACCAGCCGCTGTCGATTTTACCGATCTTGATATCTTCATACAGCTTATTAAACCGCATCAAGTGCGATCGCGTCCGCCGCACAGCATACGGTACCATGGTTCCTGTCCGCATAATAAATGCCCAGTCCGACGACTGCGCCAGGAGAACCTCTCGCGCCGCCTGGTTTAGGGCTTTCCATTCCAGTTCATCAGCGGGTTCGCGACGTCCCAACTCAATCATCCGTTCTGCTGCTTTGTGCAGGTGAGGATAAATCCAAGCATTGGTTTCATTCAGCCAATATTCATGGAACCCCTTATACCCCCAACTTGACTGAGAAGGCTTACAAACCTGTTGGGTAGGATTATCCCGTAAATAGTCCGCCAGGTGGGTCATGTCATAAGTCCCCTGGTCATACCAAGACTTGCGGAACAGATAATCAATAAACCAGGGTCCCTCGTACCACCAATGACCAAACAGTTCCGCATCATAAGGGGACACCACAATCGGCGGACGCTGCATAATTCCCGCCAAATGACCCACCTGTTGTTCCCGGTTAAACATAAAGTTAGCCGCATGTTCAGCCACTTTTTCTCGCGCCCAATAGGGGTCATATAACGCCTTATCCCCTAACCCTAATCCGCGACCTGTGATCCGGTGATATTTAATTCCTGTATTTTTGCGCTGCCCATTGGGCATAATATAGGGCTTAATGTACTCGTATTCGGCTTCCCAGCCTAAATCCTTGTAAAATTCCCGATATTCCGGTGAACCTGGATACCCCACTTCCGAAGACCACACCTGCTGAGAGGACTCGTGATCTCGCCCAAATGCAGCTACCCCTGTCTCCGTATAAATCGGGGCGTAAGTGCCAAACCGGGGACGGGGACGGGCATACAAGATCCCGTGACCATCGGTGAGGAAATAGCGTAAGCCTGCATCCGCGAGTAATCGTTCCACCCCTTCGTAATAGGCGCATTCGGGTAACCACATCCCTTTCGGGGGACGCCCAAAGGTTTGCTCATAATGCTCACAAGCCACCTGAATTTGCGCCCAAATTGCCTGGGGATACATCTTCATCAGCGGAAAATAGCCGTGAGTCGCGCCGCAAGTGATGATTTCCAGGTTATTGCTGTCGAGAAATTGTTTAAATGCCAACACTAGGTCACCGCCATAGTGATTCCAGGTTTGGCGAATCATGCTGAACTCGTTAACGTAATGTTCAGCCAGGTAGCGGATATGACCATTGTGTTCGTTATGCTCGACTTCCTTTTGAACTAATTCTTCCAGTAAGGCAAGATGTTTGTCGTAGCGCTCTTGTAACAACGGATCTTTTAGCATCGACACTAAAGGGGGTGTCATGCTCATGGTGATTTTAAAATCTACCCCATCCCGCTTTAACCCTTCAAAGACATGCAGGAGGGGGACATAAGTTTCAGTGATGGCTTCAAATAGCCATTCTTCTTCCAGAACATAGTCACTTTCTGGATGCCGCACAAAAGGTAGATGGGCGTGAAGGACGAGCGCAACGTAGCCGATAGCCATAGTAAATAGAAGTCGTGAATTGCTAGATAACGAAAAGTTTAGGATATCCTGGGAGGTTGACAGTCACTTAAGATTTTAGGACGAAAGGGACAATAAAAGGATAGATACAGCTCACAAACCATTCAGTTTTGCGGAAAATCTAAAATAGATATTAAATTATAAGGAAGCAAAGACCCCCCAGCCCCTAGGCAGTCAAGTCCAATGTTCTCCTATAATTGCCCCAGTTAAGAGTGCTAACACCCAATTTCATGCCGGTCGCTCATGAGAACTCTCCGGATGGGAAAGCCACCCTACAGCTTTTGCTGTTTGTCGATGAGCGTCCCAGTTCCCGGAAACATATCCATCACATCCGCAACTATCTGGAGTCCTTGAAACAGGACTATCCGTTTGAACTGATGATAGTGGAGGTGGGAGAACAGCCCTATTTAGCCGAACATTTTAAAATTGTAGCCACTCCAGCCCTGCTGAAGATTCATCCCCAACCCCGACAAACCTTGGCGGGAACGAATTTAGTGGGACAATTGAAGAACTGTTGGTCACGGTGGCAACGCTGTATCGAAGACTATCAAGCCGAGTTAACCCAGAAGGTTATCTCATCGGCTAATGGAGATACTTCTCGTGAGAATGGCTCATCCGCCAAACTGTCCATGGCATCTGCCATCGAAGTGATTCAACTCACGGACGAAATTTTTCGCCTCAACCAAGAAAATGCGGCACTGCGGGAAAATGTCCATTTTAAAGACCAAATCCTGTCCATGCTAGCCCATGACATCCGCAGCCCTTTAACCGCCGCATCCATCGCCTTGGAGACTCTGGAATTAGGTCAAAACAACCCCAATCAATCCCCCCGTCCTGAATTGACTCCCAGGTTAAAAGCCCGGTTATTTGAACAAGCGCGTAGCCAACTCCGTACCATCGATCGCATGATTACAGAGATCCTGCAAGCTGCCAAAGGCAGCAACGCCGACTTTTACGTTAAACCCCGCAAACTGGCGTTAGGACCTCTGTGTCAAGAGATTCTCAATCAAATGCAGGAACAGTTCCAAGCCAAATCCCAGATAGTGGAAACAGACATTCCCCAGGATTTACCCGCTGTCCATGCCGATAGTGAGTTGGTGCGTCAAGTTCTGATCAATCTCCTAGACAATGCCAACAAATACACGCCAAAAGGGGGTAAAATTCAAGTCTCGATGCTGCACCGCACCACCCAGAAAGTTCAAGTCTCGGTCTGTGATACAGGTCCAGGTATCCCAAAAGAAAACCGCGATCGCATTTTTGAGAATCATTTCCGACTCAAACGCGATCAAGGCAAGGACGGGTACGGGATTGGTTTATCCTTGTGTCAACGGATCATCCGCGCCCATTATGGTCGCATCTGGGTCGATTCCTCGCCCAAAGGTGGCGGTTGTTTTCACTTTACCCTACCTATTTATCGGTAAACGTTAAAGCGATGTAAAGACGTTCCGATGAAATATCTTTTGTAGGGGCGGGTTTTACCGTTAACCTTTGGTGTTACCCTGATATAACTAAACCTGCCCCGACCTAACCGTTCAATTATCACAAATGACACATGACAAATGACAAATGACAAATGACCAAAATGCGAACGACCAAAATTGAACGAGTACGCGGCGTCAACGATGTCTTACCCGACGATTACGCCATCAGCCAACAAATTGGAGATACCCTGCGCCAATGCTTCCAATCCTTCGGCTATCGTCCACTTGACGTGCCACTGATTGAATATACCGAACTGTATTTAAGGAAATCCGGTGAAGAAATCGCCCCCCGTCTCTATGACTTCATCTACCGCAACCGCCGCCTCTGCTTGCGCCCCGAATTTACCGCCTCTGTCGTCCGCGCTTATGTAGACAACCTACAAGGCGTCCCCCACCCCATTCGCCTCTACTATGCAGGTTCCGCCTTCCGCTACGAACGCCCCCAGAAAGAACGCTACCGTCAATTTAACCAGATGGGGATTGAACTGATTGGCGCGACGGGATCAATGGCAGATGCCGAAATTATCGCGATCGCATCCCAAGGGTTAAATCGCCTGGGATTAAGCGGGTATCGCATCGTCTTAGGTCATATTGGCGTAATCTCTAAATTTCTGGATAACCTCCAAATCGAAAGTCGCTTGCGTAGCTTTTTGCTAACCAATATGGAAATTTTACGCAAGGAAGGCAAATCAGCCGTTGAACAGCGCTTGTGTGATATCTATCCCGCCTTTGCCCTCTATACCTCCAACCCCCAACTGAGTCCAGAACAGACGAACCTGGAGACAGTCCACAGCCAACGGTTGAGTCAACTCTTTCAGGGAATGGCAGAATCCGACGCCCAAACTACGATTCTGGATCTCCTGGACAGCATGAACATTGAACTGGCGGGTAATCGCGACGCCCAAGAGATTGTAGATCGCCTACTAACTAAAATAAAACGCCAAGACCAAACCGAGAGGGTCAGTAAAGCGCTAGAGTTTATGAGTCAACTGGGACAACTGGTAGGAGAACCCACGCAAGTCTTAAAAGAAGCCCAAACTCTCCTCTCTGCCCATGGCATCGATGATTCTGGACTTGAACAACTGCGTGAGATTATTAACACATTGGAATTCTATGACCTAGACTCCAGTCAAATTAGTTTAGACTTAGGACTCAGCCGAGGATTACAATACTATACAGGCATGATTTTTGAAATCTATCATGGCACTGGCAAGCAGGAGCGACAAATCTGCGGCGGCGGTCGATATGATGATTTAGTGGGAACCTTTGGCGGACGCCAAGATACCCCAGCCACTGGCTTTTCCTACGGGATGGAACGGCTAAGATTAGCCCTAGAAGCCGAGGGCAAAGTTTGGCAAGTACAGCGACAGGTGGATGCTTTGGTTTTTCCTGTGAGTCAAGATGATGCGGGTTATGCCATTAACGTTGCCCAACAATTGCGACAGATGGGATTAGCTGTAGCCATGGATCTGAGAGGGAAAAGTGTTTCCAGTAACTTCCAATACGCCAACAAACAAAGCATTCCCTACACCATTCTTGTGGGTTCAGAGGAACAAAAAGCTTCAAAAGTTGTACTGAAGCAGATGGACTCTGGAGAACAGCAGCAGCTATCTGTAAGTGACGCCGCCAAGCAGATCCGCGATAAATTACAGATAACTTGACAAATGACAAATGACAAATGACAAATGACAAATGACAAATGACGAATGACGAATGACGAATAACACAAATTACCAATCACCCGTTCGCCTTGCTCTCCCCAGTAAAGGAGCGCTGGAACGCTCGACAAGCAGCCTCCTGTCAGCCTGTGGAATGAGGGTTTTTAGACCCAGCGATCGCCAATATTTCGGCTCGATTCCTTCACTCCCGCAAATTAATGTACTGTTTCAACGGGCGGCTGATATTTTCACCAAAGTTGAAGAAGGTAGTGTTGACTTAGGAATTACTGGCTATGATGTAGTCTGTGAAGAAGGCGTGGGTCATGATAATGTTGTGGTGATTCATGACCGTTTGGGTTACGGTAAATGCGAATTAGTTTTAGCCGTTCCCGAAAGTTGGGTCGATGTCTCCTCAATTGAAGATTTAGCCGAACTCACCCTTCTATTTAAAGAAAAAGGTAAAACCCTAAGAATTGCCACAAAATATCCCAATCTGACTAGAGATTGGTTGTATGAAAAACTAATTGTCAACTTTTCCCTCGTTTCCGTCCAAGGAGCAATGGAAGCCGCACCCAGCATGGGGTATGCGGACATGATTGCCGATGTCACCAGTACGGGAACTACCCTACGAGAAAACCGCTTAAAGCGGATTACTGGTGGCACACTGTTAAAGTCCCAAGCTTGTCTGATTGGCAACAAACGATTACTTCAAGAGGATTCGATCAAACTGGACACAACCAAAACGATCTTGGAATTAATTGAGGCAAATCTGAATGCCAAAAAATATGTCTCAATCACGGCAAATGTTCGGGGTAAATCAGCCGATGAGATTGGTGATTATTTGGTCAATCATAGTGAATTGAGCGGTTTAACTGGGTTACGAGGACCCACGATTGCTAAGGTTTATTCTAAGGAAGACAAGGATTGGTATGCGGTGACGATTGTCGTTGAGCAAAATATGTTACTCGCGGCGGTTAATCATCTGAGAAAAGCGGGGGGAAGTGATATGACGATTACGTCACCCGACTATGTATTTGGTTCTCAGTCTCAGAATTATCAGGTATTTTTGGAACGATTAAAGGAAAATTAAGAAACAGGGGGATTCAGATGAATACGATTGAAATTCAAGATAGAAAAAGAACTAAGAATCCAGTTTCTTCAGTCTTTAGAGTAAACTTTATGGCTAACTATAATGAGCATTACTTTGACAAAAACCCAAGAACAACGCATTCAAACCCAATTGCGAACAGGCAAATCTAACTCAGATTACTGGAGAATTGTCAGGAACGGTATTCTCGGTAGTGGTATTGCCAGTGCAATTTTAACACAAGGTCTCTTTGCCTTTGCACAGATGGAACCTGCCTCTAAGCTTACGCTACAAGTACCCAGAACTAATGAAGTGATTGATGCTAGCACTTGGTGTCAAGCATCTGATGCGGTGGGAACAGGTAGACCTTTTGGTTTTAATCGGGTACGGTTTTATCAAGAAAAAACAGACCTGGAAAATCGTGAATATTTGATTGGCTGTGTGACCAATAATACTGAACACACTGTTGAATCGATATCAGCCAGTTATAGTATCGAATATC
This sequence comes from Coleofasciculus sp. C1-SOL-03, assembly GCF_040220555.1. NCBI lineage: Bacteria > Bacillati > Cyanobacteriota > Cyanophyceae > Coleofasciculales > Coleofasciculaceae > Coleofasciculus > Coleofasciculus sp. C1-SOL-03. The sequence continues at coordinate 7,102 of NZ_JAVJUO010000129.1, read as the reverse complement.
CTCCTTATACCTCCACGTTTGCGGCTGGATTTAGTTCTCTAAGTATGCTAACGCTCCAACCTGGACAAACCGGATTTTTCAGAACTGGATTTACGATTGATTCTGAAGCAATTGGTCTAGAAATTAATCTACAACGGCTTGTACGGCGAGGGCAAAGGATGACCTATGAACCTGTGGAAAGGTTAGTAATTCAGCGACGGCAATAGTCCCAGTAGATGTTTACGATGAGTTTTTTAGTCGGAGGTTTATCCAAAGAATAATTGGCGAATATAAAATCAAACTACTAATTAACCCAGATAAAGAGGAGATTGTTATATGTAGAGACTGAATGACAAATAAATCACGATAATTACGTCACCGAATTATCTATTTAGTTCTCAGTCTCAGAATTATCAGATATTTTGGGAACGGTTAAAGGAAGATTAATAAATAGGGTTTACTGAATATACCTTTATATGATGTCCGGCTTTCTCACCCCTAATAAAAAGGTAGGGGCTTGGGAACCAAGCCCCTACTCACCCTCACCGTAATGATGGGTATTCAACCGGACATGATATTATTCCCCCTTACCGCCAATTTCCCACTAGAATATAGGGAGACCAATAATAGGGACTCTGATAGTTTTCTTGTTGTAATAAACTGATCTGAGCGCGGCGCAGGGCTTCGGCTTTGGTAACATTGGGTTGTGCTAGTTCTTGGTAAAATTGACTCATCAGCAACGCGGTAGAGTTATCATTGACATTAAATAAAGACGCGATCGCACTCCGCGCCCCCGCCCTGACTGAGATCCCAGCAATTCCCAATGTCGCCCGTTGATCCCCTGTGGCGGTTTGACAAGCACTCAGTACCAATAATTCAATCCCATCCGGGCGGTTTTCCGTGTGGGTTTGCAGGAATTGATTGAGTTGATTAACATTAATCGGTTGATCATAAGCGAGAATAAAGGTTTCATCCGGACTCGAACTAAATTGTCCATGAGTGGCTAAATGAACCACGCCAAAGGGTTGAGAATTAATTTGGTTTTGAAACGTTTGCCTAGTAAATGCTGAATTGAGTAAGATTTGGCTATGAGGAAGATTAGATTGAATTTGTGCTAATTCATCCTCCACATAAGGAAGCGCTTTAAACCCATGACGGGCTTCACTGAGTCCAGCAGTTAGTAGTTGGAATTGTTCGGATTGCCAGGATTCGCTTTGGGAAAACTGGAGACCCAGATTCAGGGCAATACTATAGGTTTCGATCAGGTATTGTTCTCCATCATACAGGGCTGCTATGGGAATTGTTCTGAACGCGCCATCTAAGACAAAGACTAAGGTTTCTAGTTGTTGAGTTTGGGTTAAGTCGTTTTCAATAGGGGCAATCAGCCAATTATAAACTAAACGAAATCGGGAATTAGAATCTAGCCCCGTTTTGTATTCTTGGATATCGTCTTGGAGTTGTTCGATAGTGCGTTCAACTTCCGCTTTCGGAATAAATGTGGTGGTGTGGATAAGTTCCGATTGTTGGGGTAATTTAAGAATAATTTCAATCCGGTTTTCCAGGATAATTGGATAGATAATTGCGGCATTCAAATTTTGTTCATCAATCGCCCGATCAATGGGTAAGGTGGTTGCGTCCGATAAGCGACAACGGAGGAAGTTTTCTAGTTCTGCAATTTGTAAGTATTCGATGAGTTGACGGGCTTTTTTTAGGTTAGCTTGGCTGGGTTTTCGGTTGGTTTCGTTGGACGGAGATAGGAGTAAATCTACGAGTTCTCGATAGACGGGTTCGATATGATCCCGAAAGGAGAATTGTAAGTCGGGATTATTGAGACTGATTAAATCGCCCCGTAAGGAATCCAGGCTAGTCACCGCTTCCGAATAAGCCGCGATCGCGCCTTGTTTTTCCCCCTGTTCTTTTAACACTCGTCCCAGTTGCCATTGCCATTGATAGGCTAAGTCTTTGGCTTTGATGGCTTCACTCAAAATTAGCGCATTTTCGGTTAAGGTTTGGGCAGTTTTCCATTGTTGATTTTGTTCATAAAGAGTTCCTAGATTTCCCAGGGCGTGGGCTTGCGCTCGTTTATCGTTGATGTGTTTGGCTTGGTCAATGGCGGTGATTAAGAGTTTTTCAATGACGGAATTGTTGATCGAGGAATTTAATTTTATATGGTTTTGCTTAGTGAGCGAAAGTAATTGAGTCAGGCTTTGGGCGAAATTAATCCGAGCATAAATAGCCGTGCGATTTAGGGGTAAGGATTCAATTTGCTCCTGGAGTTGGGGTAAGGTTTCGAGTTGGGCGTTTAGGGGAGGAGATGGAGCATTTTTGGCTAAATTTGGTGCAGTTTTTGCCAACCATTTCTGATAGTCAATCGCCAAGCTCAATTGATTCAGTTGTGCCTGGATACGGGTAGAGGGGGAAGGGGTTGTGGTTGCGGCTTGTTGATAGGCGGCGAGAGCGGCTGTAACCTCGTCATTGGCGCGATTCCGGTCAATCGGGATTTGCAGGCGATCGTAGGCGTCTTTGGCACGGGTATAGGCGGCGCGGGCGGTGTTACCTAAACCGAGAAAAGCTTCGCCAGTTTCTTGGGGAGATTGTAATTGTTGAGCGAGGGTTAAACTGAGGTCTAAGAGGTGTTTGGATTGGTCTAAATAGTCATAGTTTTCTGTATCTTTGGGTTGGGGAAATAATTCATCTAATGATTCAACCTGTCCAACAATACGCAGCAGATTTCCCAGACTGCGTAATCCGATAGCTTTGAGTAGAGAATCGGGTTGGTTGGGTAAGGATGGATTAAGTTCAAGTAGGGTTCTCAGGGCTTGACGGTAACGTCCTATTTCTTGTAACGCAAGGCTTTGATAAATTTGACTTTGCGTGATCCCTGTTTGATGATTGAGTTGAGTATAAATAGCGGCTGATTCTTGCCAACGTTTCAGGGCGGCTTCTGGGTTACCAATGGTAAGATGTAGACGACCTTGAATTGTCAGAGTTTGGGCAAGCAGGTTTAAGTCTTGTGAGGAGTTATCGGGATGGGATTGTAATAAATTCAGACTTTTAGTGATAGCGGCTTCGGCATCTTGCCATTGTTGTAGTTGTTGATAAGCTAAGGAAAGATTGGTCAATGCCATGGCTTGTTGCTGTGTATCACCGATGGCTTGGAAAGCAGTAGCGGCTTGTTGGAGGGACGTTATCGCCTGAGAAAATTGTCCGTTTTCGTAGAGAGTTCGGCTTTGTTGTAAAAGTTGTGACGGATTCGTTTCAGTTTGGGGAAATTGGGCAAAAGCTGGGATAGAGATGAACGTGGGGAAGAGGGCGGCGCTTAATAGTAACGTTAACAGGTTAGAGAACCCCTTGAAATAAAATTCTGAGAGCAACTTAAACCCCGTTGAAACAGGTTTAACATTGGGTTTCCGTAGGGGCGCACCGACGTGCGCCCTGTTCCCAACGTGTTCCCAACCTGCGCCCTGTTCCCAACCTGCGTCCTGTTCCCAACCTGCGCCCTGTTCCCGACGTGCGCCCTGTTCCCAACCTGCGCCCTGTTCCCGACGTGCGCCCTGTTCCCGACGTGCGCCCTGTTCCCAACCTGCGCCCTGTTCCCAACCTGCGCCCTAGCCATGGTAATCTTGGTATCAAAAATAGTCATAACCTGTCACCCATTTAACTGGTTCGTAGTAGGCAATACGAGTGCGATCGCGTCACCGAATATATCCTCGATTAGTCTATAGTCCCAGTGATCGCACAGCAAGGGGCGGTTGAAACCGCAGCTACACAAACCAAACCCGCCTGCGCGGGTTTCCACAGGGGTTTCCACAGGTTAGTCCTTGTCAAGCGGACGAAAGTTTCGTTTGGTTCCGCGATTTCCTTTTCAACAGGGCTTAAATTGACTATCTCCACTCCCTTGAGCTCCTAGTGCAGCGCGGCAAAAATACTTGAGCAGCTGCGTAGATACGATGAAGCAGGGGGAGCAGAGGAAGCAGGGGGAGCTGGGGGAGATGTTAGCTGTTCAGTTATTTCTGCCAGGATGCACTAGGAGTTTCCGCTTCAGATGATTGGCTACGAATAGTACAAGTGGGTAAAAGCGTCATCGGAGTCGGTTCAGCCGTCAGCACCACTGTTCCATCGGCACGTTTGACCCAACCTTGGGCTTCGATAATCCGGTTTTGGCTGATATGAGTCGTTGGGGTAGGACTCACACTATCGCCTTGATCAAGAGTCACCCAATGGGGTACAGCCACAGCATTACTGACCAGGGCTTCATTAGGATTGGGAGGTAATCCCCCAGATCCAGTGTTATAAAACCGATTGGCATTAACGTCACCAGGTTGACAGTTTTGGGCGACTTCCGGTGGCGCAGGTTGTGCGGGTAACGCCACTAATCCACTATTGGGGTCAACGGCTAATTCAGTGGTTTCGATAGTCCCCTGTAATCCAAATTCTGAACTCGCGGTAATATCGCTTTTGGGAGTCAGGTTGGGGCGTTCTCTTAAACCAATAATGCGTTGAGCGGTGATATTAATATTACCGCCATTCCCTTCATAGGCATTGGCAGTAATATCATTGTCTTCATAAGCCGGACCAATAATGAAGCCGTCAGTCGCATCAATGGTAATGTTACCACCATTTCCACCGGCATTAGCTCGACCTGCAGTTGCAGATACTAGACTGTTGTGGCGCATCAGTAACAAATCCAGGTTCTGAAGCCGAATATTGCCACCCTCACCGGAAAAGGCTTCAGTTACAATACCTCCATCGTTAAGAAAGATAGTCGGGGTTGTTATTTCAATGTCACCCGCATCCCCGTGCAAACTTGATGTAACGATGGCAGCATTCTGCATGATTGAAACTGAGTCATCAACATTAACCACAATTCTGCCGCCATTTCCTTGTCCGATGGTGCCGCTCAAAATACCAGCGTTATCGGCGATATACAGGGAGTCAGAGGCTAGGTTAATTTCGCCACCTTGACCGACAGCATTATCATTTACGCTGCTATTGATCAAAGCGTTATTTATGAGCTGGATTTGATCATCAACTTGGACAATGATATCACCGGCGTTTCCTTGTCCATTAGTGCTAGTGTCTATGGAGGCGCTATCCCTTAAGGACAATGAACCAGTTTTGAGACGAATTTCCCCCCCATTGCCGACAGCTTCAGGTTCAACAGTACTGAAAATTCCAGAAAAGTTTTCCACATAAACGGCGTCATTCGTGTCTATAACAATGTTGCCAGCATCTCCTTGTCCCGACGTATTAACCGATATGGAAGCGGTATTCGTGAGGGAAAGCGAGTCAGCCGCAATGGTAATTTCACCCCCCTTACCGACAGCTTCAGGGAAAAGACTACTTGATATTAGGCTGGTATTTGCCAAAGAGACAGTGCCATCGGTAAATATGGATATATTCCCTGCCTCTCCTCGGACAATAGTGTCAGTACCAATACTAGAATGATTATTTAAGGAGAGTGAATCAGCGGTGAGGGTAATGTTTCCACCTTTGCCCGAGTCAACACTTGCTTCAATAGCGCTAAAATCGGATAGGGAAACTTCACCCTGAGCCGTAACTGTTATATTTCCAGAATCTCCTTGCCCAATGGCTCTAGCTGCCACAAAAGCCACATTGCTTAACGAAAGTGAGTCAGTTTCAATCGTAATGTTACCCCCCTTACCTGTCGCTGTGGAGTCGGAGCTAGCGAAAATGCTACCACCATTCAAATCTATCCGATCATCAGTCATCACAAACACACTGCCAGCATCTCCTGTTGCCGAAGTGTTACTATTTATGGTAGCACCATCAGTTAAAGAGAGTGATCTGGCTCGAACATAGATATTACCTCCCTTTCCTGAACCCGTCGTTGTACTGCTGATCAAACTATTTGCTGTAGAAATAGAGGCGCGAGTTTTCAGGATAATATCACCAGAAGAAAAGGAACCAGAGGTGCTGATATTTCCTGTCGTGATTTCGTTTTGAGCCTCAAGGTGAATAGAACTTGCCGAACCATAAAGAGAGAAGGTACTCAGAGAACCTCCAGTCGTATCAATTCCTCCTTGGGTACTAATCATACTGATCCTGCCGCTATTACGGGACACACTAGACGTCTCGACTTCTCCTGTTGTAATCTGCTCAAGAGCCATCAATGTAATATCTCCCCCATTTCCCACAGTTGAAGCAGAATCTAGCAATCCGGCGGTGGTGTCAATTTCCCCGTTGTTACTGGTAAAATTAATCTCACCACCCTGAAAAAATTCAGAAACAGAAGAGATATCTGCGGTATAAATATTCCCATTAGCCCTGAGGAAAATGTTCCCACCATTTCCCTGAGTTGAAGCAGAATTTAGCAAGCCGGCGGTGGTGTCAATTTCCCCGTTGTTACTGGTAAAATTAATCTGACCCCCATGATAACGACCAGAAAAAGAGGAGATATCTGTGGTATAAATATTGCTATTAGCACTGAGGAAGATATCTCCCCCATTTCCCCTAGTTGAAGAAGAATCTAGCAAGCCGGCGGTGGTGTCAATTTCCCCGTTGTTACTGGTAAAATTAATCTCACCACTATTGGAGAAGCGAGAAAAAGACTGGATAGTTCCTGTCGTGATATTCTCTTGAGCAATGAACGTAACATCTCCGCCTTTGCCATCAGTGGAAGCCGAAGCAATAAACCCAGCGCTCGTGTCAATGGCATCACTGTTACTGGTGAAACGAATTTGACCACTATTGGAGGAGAAGGAAGAAGCCAAAATATCGGCGGTATTAATCGTCCCAATAGCACTGAGCCAAATATTCCCCCCATTTCCCTCAGTTGAAGCAGAATCTAGCTCCCCAGCCGTTGTATCAATTCTCCCATTATTGCTAGTAAGACTAATCTCACCACTATTGGAAAAGCGAGAAAAAGACTGGATAGTTCCTGTCGTGATATTCTCTTGAGCAATGAACGTAACATCTCCGCCTTTGCCATCAGTGGAAGCCGAAGCAATAAACCCAGCACTCGTGTCAATAGCATCACTGTTACTGATGAGACGAATTTGACCACTATTGGAGGAGAAGGAAGGAGCCAAAATATCGGCGGTGTTAATCGTCCCATTAGCACTGAGCCAAATATTCCCCCCATTCCCCTCAATTGAAGAGG
>NZ_JAVJUO010000128.1:0-16181 GCF_040220555.1 Coleofasciculus sp. C1-SOL-03 | reverse complement strand
GGAGAACCCGGCGTGAAAACCCTTTGGCAGGGTCTACGACGACTTCATGACATTGCACAGACTTGGATTTTACTCTCTCACTCTAGTGCTACTTTTGTCAAGTCAGATTTTGTTAAGAAAGATGTGACTAATGCATAGCTTAGCAAGGGGGGATTAAGGGGGGTTAAAATGAATGTCGCTGACTTAAGCTGAATGATACTGAAAATTGGCATTTTTGGCTCGCTGAAACCCTTGATGTACCGTAGGGTGGGCATTGCCCACCAGCCTTAAGTAAGTACCATTCGGGTTAAGATTAAGGCGACGAGTTATTGATTATTTGCTTTATTGAGACAAAAAAAATGACTCAATTATTCGATGCCTTCATCTCCTACGGACGCGCAGATAGTAAAGCCTTTGCCCAAAAACTTCAAACCCGTTTAAACGAAGCCGGATTTAAAATCTGGTTTGACTTCAATGATATACCCTTAGCCGTCGATTTCCAGAATCAAATTGATGATGGAATTGAAAAAGCCAGTCACTTCCTCTTCATCATTGCCCCTCATTCCGTAAATTCGCCCTATTGTCTCAAAGAAATCGAATTAGCGGTGAAGCTAAACAAACGCATCATTCCCCTGTTGCACGTTATGGAAATTAGCCAGGAAACCTGGCAACAACGAAACCCTAATGGCACGGCTGAACAATGGGAAGCTTATAAAGCAAAAGGGTTACATGAAAGCTATCAAAATATGCACCCGACAATTCGTAAACTGAACTGGGTGTATTTCCAAGAAGATATTGACTTTGAAAAATCTGTAGCCGATTTAATTAATTTACTCCACTCTCATCGGGATTATGTAGACAAGCATACCCGGTTTTTAGTCAAAGCACTGGAGTGGGAACGCCATCAAAAACAAACCAAATACCTGCTAGTTGGCGAAGAAAAACAACAGGCAGAAGCGTGGCTGAAGATACGGTTTAAAGACGAGCAACCGCCTTGTATACCGACGGATTTGCATTGTGAATATATCACCGAGAGTATCAAAAATGCCAATAACTTGATGACTCAGGTGTTTCTCTCCTACACCGATGAGGATCGGGCGACGATGGAGACGATTCGCAACAGTTTGAGACGAGAAGGGATTACGGTTTGGACGAATACGACAGATATTCAAACCGGGGAAGAATTTGAGCAGGCGATTAAGCGGGGAATTGAACAGGCGGATAATGTGATTTATCTACTGTCCCCAAATTCAGTAAAGTCCTATTTTGCAGGGCAAGAACTAGAGTATGCCCTATCACTGAATAAACGAATTATCCCAGTGTTAGTGCGAGAAACTTTATCCAAAGCAATACCGAGTTCATTGCAAAATTTACATTATATTGATCTGACGGATAATGTCAAAGAAGAAGATTATTATCTAGATGAAAGCCAACTGTTAAAGATTTTGCAGCAGGATGCGGCTTACTATAATGAACATAAAATACTACTCACTAAAGCCCTGAAGTGGAAGCGACAGCATGAAAATCCCAGTATTCTGTTGCGGGGGTATAACTTACGCAGTGCAGAAACCTGGTTGAAGCTGGCAAAAAAGAGAACTCAGCATCCGCCGACACCGTTAATTGAAGAATTCATTGATGAAAGTTTGCGGCAACCGCCAGCAACATCATTGGATGTATTTATTTCCTATTCCCGTGCCGATGCCGACTTTGCTCGAAAACTGAATGATGAACTACAACTACAGGGGAAACGGACGTGGTTTGACCAGGAAAGTATTGCATCAGGGGCGGATTTTACCCAGGAGATTCATGGGGGAATTGAAGCCTGTGATAATTTCTTATTTATTCTTTCCCCTCGTTCCGTGAATTCACCCTATTGTAAAGATGAAGTGGAGTATGCCGCAGGGTTGAATAAGCGCTTTGTCACCGTGCTGCATCAGCCTGTGAATTCAGATGAACTGCATCCAGAGTTAGCTAAGGTACAGTGGATTGATTTTAATCAGAATCAGCGAGAGTTTCAGGTCAATTTTCGACAATTGGTGAGAACTCTGGAGACAGACCGAGAACATTTACACCAGCATACCAAATGGTCACAGAGAGCGATTGAATGGCAGGAGAAAGGGAAGAATCCTGACTTACTGTTGCGCGGGAGTGAATTGGCAATCGCTCAGGCTTGGTTGCAGGAGACTCAAGGGCAGAAGAAAAAGCCAGGGGTAACGGAGTTACAGAAGGCGTATATTGCCAAAAGTGGCGGGCATAAGCGCAGAAATCGGCTGTTGTTGACGGGGGCAGTTGTCTCGGTGATGGGGGTAATGACGGCAGCAGCTATTGGCTCTACAATTCTCTGGCGAAAAGCTGAAAGGCAAACTAAAATTGCAACGTTGCGAGAAAATGCTGCTCGCGTACAAACTTTGCTACCTATCGAACCTGTGGAAGCTGGCGCTTTCTACAATATGCAGCTGAAGCAGTTTTTCCTTTAGCTAATGCAATGACTCCGTTAGCGTAACGCTTACTGATTCCGTATTTCTCTTGAATATGACTATTCCAACTGGATTGATTAAATTTAACTTCTTTGTTTAATAAATGATTAACGGTTTCAACTGTTGCTTGATAAAATATATCGGACAATGACGTTAAAAACATCTCCAACTCGGTGAACCCGATGGGGTTAAGTTCATCGGCGGGGGTTGGCAAGCCTTTGCAATAAGTGAGAGTCGTCATAGCTTTTTGGCTACCTCCCTTAGTTCGTCCACTATACCCGATTTATTACCAATTAAGTCAGCAATATCGTATCGACTCCGAACCACCAGCCGTCCGAGAAGCTCATAAGCCAGCCGTTGAGTTCCCATCGGTGCAACGTGCAAGACCGTCACACCTAGTCGAGTAGCTGCTTCTTGGGTGGTTAAACTAGACATTGCCTGATTATATCCTAGAAAATGTCCAGTTATGTCACTAGCGGCTGAGGGTTGGATCAATAAGGGTAAGAAGCAAGTCAGAGAAGGTGAAGTTAAGGAAGCGCTAACGGCTTATGATAAAGCACAAAAAATAGATCCTCCAACCTGGAAAATTTCTGCTGAATCTTGGAACACCCTCTGTCGGGACGGCAGTCTGCACAAAGAGGCGGCTGCGGTGATGGATGCTTGTGAAAAGGCTGTAGCACTTGCGCCTGAGAATGGAGGGTTTCGGGATAGTCGCGGCATTGCCAGGGCGCTGACGGGGGATAACAACGGAGCGATTGAGGATTTTCAGGCATTTATAGAGTGGGCTGATTCGGAGAGGGATGAGGAGGAGATAAAACAACGGCAAGGCTGGATTGATGCGCTGAAGGCGGAGAAGAATCCTTTCACAGAGGAGGAGATTGATAAATTGTTAAGGTAGTTACCAATCCGTATCCGGGGAACGCTACCCCCGTTATAACCCAGTCCGCGCAGGCGGACTTTGTTTGTCTAGCAGCGATTTCAATCGCCATGGCTGTCATGGGATTCTGTCCCTCAATTCTGTCCCCAGGAAACTTGATGTAAACTCTAAAAGTCGTGTTTCTCTATTGGTAACTACATTCACCCGCCTGATTAAATTTCTTACTCTAAAGCTATGCGCTCTACCCTAAAGACGCCAACCTCGTCTCCCGCTTGGCAGGATTTACCCCTCGCGCAAGTGCCAGACTCTCTACAACTGGATAACATTAAAACCCAGTTAGACTTAATCTTGCTGGCGCTGGAAGCCTTGGCGGGTATTGGTTCTGAGGCAATGCTGCAAGCGGCGGCTGACTTAAATTTAGAGTCGGTGGTGTCCGATCGCGTGGGGTTATGGCGTCTACGTCAGTCTAACCCTCAGCGGAAAAGTTCCGGAGGGCGTAAAAAGTTGGATGTGGAAGAAGCGCGATCACTGGTTTTGATTATTTGCCATTTAGCCCAACAGCATCAGGAACTCATCCGTCGGGCTGTAGCCCTCTTGGAACAAATGACTGAACAAAATAATGAACCCCATCGGACGGCATTGTTAGGCGATTATCTCGATACATTTATTAACACCTATCAGGAACGAATGGAGCAAGGAGACGAGGTATCCATGGATGTACTCAATCAACTGGCATTCAAATTACTCATTGATTTACTCTTCTATAGTGATTCTCATGGTCATCGGCGTCTCTGGTTAGCCTTATTAGGTTCAGCGTCTGCGTAGGGGCGGGTTTAGGAAATAATATTGATGGTTATCCTTAGCTTGGCTGCAAAACCCGCCCTTTCTTTAATGGCAAGAATTATTTGACAAATGACCAATTACTATGCCCTTATCTAGCTCAGTTCTACGCCGCTATACGCCACCTACCTGTACTCTGGAAATCGTGGCAAAAACGTCACCCCTGTCGCGTTGGGTGGGGAAATCCGTTGTGAAAGACTTACAGTTTGAATTACATTTTGATGATCCGCGACAGCCTGACGAAAAACTGGTGACGATAAAAGGCGATCGCACGGAACTGAATGTCTTATATGAGGCAGTAAGTCACTACGTCCAAAACTTCCTCAACACCTCTCCCCAACCCTTATCCTGGACTAATCTCACCTCTTCTGTACAACCAGATAATCCAGAGGAATCCGAATCCACTACCCCAGAACCCGCCTCTCCTATTTTAATAGTTACCTCTGATCAACCCCAAGACAATCAAGAGTCGGAGCTACCCTCCACAAAATTACAACCTTTAAAACCCTGGACATTGCCATTAGGCATTACACTACAACCGAAAGGATTAGTTACCCATGAATTAGTTCTGGGTCAACTCGCAAGCGAAGACTCTGGATCAGTTGTTTACTTAAGTGTTATCCAACTGTTCGATTTAGCCACGGCTTTAGATGATTATGCCGCAGAAATTTTAGCCCTACCCAATCTCAATCGTGCGGGTAAAGCCAAAGTTCTACCCCTGTGGACAAAAGCTGCCGCCGCTGTCGTATTAGCCGTAGGAGTCACAACCGCAGGGGTAAGATGGTTCAATCACTCCCAATTAACTCAGGAAACCGCAACTCTTAACTCAACCTCAGATTCAGCCGAAGAAGTCCCCTCCAACCTAGCTCAAGAACTACCCACACCAACACCATCCCCCTTACCTTCGCCACCTTCGCCAATTCCAACGCCAACAGTACCACCTTCATTAGCCAACGCGCCCACAGTACCTCCCCCCAAACCCGTTAAACCCCCAGCACCATCGACTCGGAGTTCGTCACCCGCACCTGCACCGCAACGTCAGGAGATTGCCATCACACCTCCACCCCAGCGCCCTGCGGCTCAACCTGCACCGAGTACACCAGCCTCTCCGTCAACTCCACTCCCTACCCAGCCTAGTCGCCCTCCAGCGCCGACTGGGAATGTGCCAAAGTCCCGGAGTTCGACCCAAGTACCCGCGACACCTCCACCACTGCCCGTATTTCCCCCTCTTGATGTCACTCCAGCTACACCAGAACGCCCAGACGTGATGAATAGTCCATCAGTAACCACCCGTCGTCCTTCTTTGCCAACGGATATGGAGATAGAGTCAACCGAGTTAGATGATACCAATGATGCCGCCAGAGGTAGACTCTTTGACACAATTCCTCAAGTTGCCCAAGCAAGAACCTACTTGCAACAGCGATGGCAACCGCCAGAAGACGTGACAAAAGCGCTAGAGTATCGGTTATTTATCGCCCCAGATGGTTCAATTGAACGGATTATTCCTCTGGGACAAGCCTCACAAGTTCACATTCAAGAAACTGGTATTCCCTTAGTCGGTGAACCATTTGTGTCACCCGTTCAAGGAGACAGGAATCCCACAATTCGAGTTGTCCTGAATCCAAATGGTCAAGTTGAGACATTTTTAGAGGATATGCAATGAAAGGACGTAGCGGTGCGATCGCCGACTTATAGCCGATTTTCCCCATCCCCACTGCCACAATCCGTTTTTTCGGAATTTTACTCCCACTCGAAGAACTCGTGATCGCCAGCCAAGGCTTATGCGATGGGGAATTGGAAGACCCAAAAGACATAGAAGCTTCTGTATTGCCCCCTAGCGATTGATGGTATGTTATTACCCAGACTCCGCACTTCAAAATGTAGCACGATGGGTTACAGAGCTAAACCTGAGAACACTAAGCATAAATACTCACTTTACTGATGGCTGATACCTTGAGATAATTAGCGAGTTAGCTGTGACTATTTAAAAGAGATATTAACTTTGTCTACATCAACAACAATAGAAGTCAAAAACCTCGATCATTTAGGAATTATAGCCGGATTAATTGATGAGATAGGAATAGTTGAAATAATCAATGAAAAATTAGGGATAGACAAGCGAGAGAAAATCTCATCGGGGCAAACTGTTTATAAAATAACAGCCAAGTCAGAAAAACAAGACCAAGAAATTACCGCGAGAGAAAAACAAGCAGGGAGATTTATACTAGCCACGAATGTTCTCGAACAAGACCTACTTAACTCGGCAGAAATCCTTTTAAATTACAAGAATCAACAATCTTGTGAAAGAGGATTTAGATTCCTGAAAGACCCCGTATTTTTTGCCGATAGTTTATTTGTCGAAAATCCTCAGAGAGTAGAAACGATGCTCTTTGTTATGACCTTATGTCTCTTAGTCTACAACTTAGGGCAAAGAGAAATCAGGAAGAATTTACAAAGAGCTAAAGTCGGGATAAAAAATCAAGTGGGGAAATTGACCGATCGCCCAACACTAAGGTGGATATTTCAATGTTTTCAAGGTATCCATGCAGTAGTTATCGATGGAGTCAAACAGATAGTGAATTTAACAGATGAACGTCAATTTATTTTAAACTTATTGCCCTCCTCTTGTCAAAAATATTATCTGTGATTTTTTCGGGTCTTCCGTACTTAGTGTGCTAAACTGTTAGGATAATGCCACAGAAGTAAAGCGCGTATTGTAAAATTATTAAAGTTCCTGAAGCCAAATCCACACCGTTTTAATAGTTTCAGTTTATTGTTAACTCCTTCAACGACTCCATTTGTTGTTCTACTTTCAAAATAACCCACGACTTCGGCAAACCATCGTTTTATTGCTGATACACTTTTTTTATAGTAAATTTGAGCCTTGTCTAACCAATCAATTAGTTTTAAAGTTCCCTCTCCCAGGTTTTGACTTTCTTCAAATATTTGATACAATTCTTCTGGGTCTTCCAGACTTAGTGTGCTAAACTATCAGCTTTAATGAACCGGGAAGCTTACCACACAGGAGCTGTAGCTTTTCACCGTCTTAAAACTCTCTTGAAATCCGGGTAAAAATGCTTAAAGCTATTGCTGTCCAATATTCCGGCAAATCAAACTAACAATTTAGCACACTAACTACGGAAGACCCGCGACTATTAGACTCATTTATAATAACTGTACTTTGGGAGTAGTTTATGGAAGAATTTATTAATTATGTGGCTTCATTTGACCCAGAGTTTCCCTATGAAATTAGTGGCGCTCATGAATCTAAAATTGAATATCTTGAGGAACTAATTAAAAAAAATTACCTCCTGAATATAAAGATTATTTGTCTTATATGGGGGAAAGTAACGGAGATTTTTTTCTTTTCCAACCAACTGAACGTTCTAATATTGAAACAATCATTGAAGGATACCAGGATGTCCATAAGGGAGAATGGGAGATTCCTGATGATTGTATTTTGATTTGTGATTATATTTATCCCAATGAACAACTTGCCTTAAGAGAATCAAAAGATAGCAAACGAACTGTGTGGCGATTAGATGAAGGTGAATGGTATGTAGATATGTACGCAGAATCTCTAAAAGGATTACTTTGGAGACAAGCTTTTATAGAGTACGCATTAAAAGAATTCAACTATCGAGGATATTGGCAGATACACGTAAAAAATGAATCAAAAGAAGTTAATTTAGTCAAGGAGAAACTCAATCAATGGTCAATTCAAAAATTCTGGTTTTCAGATGGCATTTTTTACTGCGCTCAAGGAGATAAAATGAGAGTAGTAATCAACACTTATGGCGGTGGATGTCATGTCTATTTTTCCACAAAATTACAGTCAATATTTGATGAGTTTGATAACTACTTAGTCAATCAGATTGGCGCAAAATACAGACATATTTTTTGAGAAATCCGTTGTTTAATCAGGGAATAAACTAATAGGATTGTATACATTTGTAATAGCATAAGTAGTTTATTGATAAATTGAAACAAAATGAGAAATCAAGATATTAAAAGTCATTTGAGGAAAGAATTAGCTAGAGTAATTCAGCAAATTAAATATGAAGTCCATTCAGAACACACTTTATCTGCTGATTATGCACTGGCAAGCTTAGATTTAACGATTGAGAAATTGCGGCACTACCCTGATGATGCAAAGGTTCCTGTATTGGAACTATTCGCCAAACTAAAACAAGTAATTTTAGGATTTGCCTCTGCCAATGGTGATGGAACTAATAGAATTCATCAAGACCTTTATGCTTTACAGAACCAAATGCAGGAGTATGGCATTAGTATCAGTCAGTTACTCGAAGTTGAAGTATCTGAACAAATACAACAGCTTCTATCTTCGGCTGAAATGCAACAGCAAGTAACGGAACTTTCTAGGAAACTCCAAGAACTAGCAAAGCAACCCAATCAAGATCCTGATGTACTTCAAAGACAAATCAGCGATACCATTATTCAACCTTTAGCCCAAAAGCTACTTGTTGATGAGGATGAGAAATTCTGGGAACAGAAACGTCAAAGCTACAAACAATCAGCACGAGATGCGATCGCTAAATCCTTTAAATCTCTTAACCTCCCCTCATTTGCTGGTGGTGACTTAAACTCCAACGGTGACCAAAAGGGTATAGTAGATTGAGTAGATGCTGTTAATCAAACTTAACCGTCTTCGCCAATTAAGTTACCGACTTTACCCATACCCACTCTCACAATCGGTATTTTGGCAATTTTACCCCCATCGGCAGAATCGCGATCGCCCATCAAGGCGTATACTATGGGGAATTGGGAATTGGAAGATCCCAAACCGGAGAATTCCCTGATTCCCATTGCCCACTACCTAAACTACAATGCGCGTTTTACTCCTCTATCCCCAGTTTCCCAAATCCTTCTGGTCCTTTGACAAAGCCATCGAACTGGTAGGACGTAAGGTAACTCTGCCACCTTTGGGTATGATTACTGTAGCAGCGATATTGCCTCAGACGTGGGAATTCCGCCTAGTAGACCGGAATGCAAGCTTAGAAACTCAAGCCGATTGGGATTGGGCAGATTTAGTCATTGTCTCCGGGATGATTGTGCAGAAACCGGATTTGCTGCACATCATTCTGGAAGCCAAGCGGCGCGGGAAGACAGTTGCAGCCGGAGGTCCCTACTTTACCTCTGTACCCGAGACAGCGTTACAAGCTGGGGTCGATTTTCTAATTTTGGATGAGGGAGAAATTACCTTACCCAAGTTTGTCGAAGCGCTGGAACGCGGAGAAACCTCTGGTATATTCCGTTCTGATGGAGAAAAGCCGGATGTTACCAATACCCCAATTCCTCGCTATGACTTACTGAATTTAGATGACTACAGTGATATGTCGGTACAGTTTTCTAGAGGCTGTCCGTTTCAGTGTGAGTTTTGTGACATTATTGTCCTGTATGGGCGCAAGCCACGCACGAAAACCCCAGAACAACTACTCGCCGAATTACAACGACTCTATGATTTAGGGTGGCGGCGTTCAATTTTCTTAGTCGATGATAATTTTATTGGCAATAAGCGCAATGTCAAGCGATTACTGCGAGAAATGGGTCCCTGGATGGCGGAACGCGGCTATCCGTTCCGCTTAAGCACAGAAGCTTCCGTCGATTTGGCACAGGATCAGGAATTACTGGATTTAATGATAGCGGCTAACTTTACGGGTGTGTTTTTGGGGATTGAAACACCGGATACGGAGAGTTTATCCCTGACTCAAAAATTCCAGAATACTCGCAACTCCCTGATGGAAGCCGTACAAACGATAAATAAGACTGGACTGCGGGTGATGGCAGGATTTATTATTGGCTTTGATGGGGAAAAACCCGGAGCAGGCGATCGCATTATCCAGTTTGTAGAAGCCACAGCGATTCCTCAAGCCATGGTGAGTATGCTGCAGGCGTTACCCAATACGGCATTATGGCATCGACTTAAGCGAGAGGAGCGTCTGTTAGAAGAAAATAAGGAAGCCAATATTCACCAAGGAACCCTAATTAATTTTATCCCTACTCGCCCTGTCGAAGAACTGGCTCGTGAATATGTCAGTTGTTTCTGGGAACTGTACGAACCCCACCGCTATTTGGGGCGAGTGCATCGCCATTTCCTCCAGATGCAACCCACGCCGCACAAGCGTAAATTCAAGATACCCGACTGGACAACTCTGCGGGCGCTATTAATTATTATGTGGCGACAGGGAATAAAGCGTTACACCCGTTTCCAATTTTGGCGTCAATTCTTCTCGATTTTGCGGAAAAATCCCCGCATTTTTGAGCGTTATATCGTCAATTGCGCTCATCTGGAGCATTTTCTGGAATACCGTCAAATTGTCCGGAATAATATTGAAGCGCAATTAGCGGAGTATTTAGCCGAAAAAGCCAAGCTTTCTGCTGAAGTGAGACCAAAAGAATTAGTCAGCTAAATTAATTACTGGCGTGGTATAAGCTGTTTTGCATTTAAACCTTAATGTCAATAATGACGAAATCCTTGTCGTAGTAGTGCGAGCATCTTGCTCGCTACATTGAGCATCTTGCTCGTTACCCATTCCCAATTTAAATGCGTGACAGCTTAGATAAAATTGTGGATTAGATTTGACGATTGAATCGGGCGCACGTCTGTGCGCCCCTACAGTGGCTGGATATTAATCTATCAAAATGGTATTAGTTCAACCCAGCTTAGGTGAAATTGAACACCTAGACTCTAAATTAGTAAAACACTTCGATGGCAAGTTAATTGTCGATGATCAGCTTAATCGCTCATTGGTTAGTTATCAAGCCAACAAAACTCGCGCCATATATCGTTGGTATAAGTATAAAGAGGCGTTTTCTGCGGCTTTAGTTGACTATCTATTGCAGCGTTATGGGATTACTAACGGTACAATATTAGATCCATTCGCGGGGAGTGGTACAGCCCTATTTGTCGCGAGTGAAATGGGTATCAATGCCCAAGGCATTGAATTACTGCCAATTGGTCAAGAAATCATTACAATTCGGAAACTATTAGCCTCAGACATTACCACTGATGATATCGCTACTTTAACCCATTGGTCAACGACACGACCTTGGGAAAACGTTAAGAATATTTGTTCTCTTCCCAAACTACGAATTACTAAAGGGGCTTATCCCGAAGCAACTCGAAACGCGATTGAGCAATACATGAGCGCATGGCAAGGTGAGAATAAACGAGTTCAGGCTATTTTACGCTTTGCCTTACTTTGTATTTTAGAATCCGTGAGTTACACGCGCAAGGATGGTCAATATTTGCGCTGGGATTATCGCTCAAACCGGAAAGCCGGAAAGAAGGCTTTTAATAAAGGGAAAATTACCAGTTTTGCTGAAGCCATTTGCAGTAAACTCGATCAGATTGTGGCTGACTTGCAGCCTCAGCATGAACAGCTTGAACTTTTTTCGGTAGAACAGGAACGAGGTGAGATTAAGCTTGACAAGGGTTCATGTCTAGATTTAATGCCAACCTTACCCGATAGTTCCTACCATGCCATTGTCACATCACCGCCCTATTGTAATCGCTACGATTATACCAGAACTTATGCTTTAGAATTAGCATTGTTGGGAATCAATCAGCAAGAATTAGTCAACTTAAGGCAACAAATGCTAAGTTGTACCGTGGAAAATCGCCCCAAAGATTTACTTCAGATTAATCCGCACTGGAAATCCGCGATCGCGGCGGCTGATCAACAGGAATTATTACAAGTGATTCTGCACTATTTAGATGACCAAAAAGCCCAAGGGATTTTAAATAATAAAGGAATTCCGCGCATGGTTCGCGGTTACTTCTATGAAATGGCTTGTACAATCGCTGAATGTGCGCGAGTTTTGTCATCCAATGCTCCCTTAATCATGGTCAATGATAATGTTCGCTATGCGGGAGCAAGTATTTCCGTGGATTTAATTCTTTCAGACTTAGCAGAAAAACTGGGATTTTACATTGAAACTATCCTCGTGTTACCTAATGGCAAAGGCAATAGTAGTCAACAAATGGGCGCTCATGGACGAAAACCGTTGCGGAAATGCATTTATGTGTGGAGAAAACACTGATGACAACGGATAAGCCCTATTACCAGCATTTGAATTCCAGTGATGACTTAGTGACTCCTTATGCAGCAGTAAGAGCTGGTTTTGTCGCTTTAGCTTTAGAGAAAAATAGACGTGCTACACCGTTTGTTGAGCAAGCAAGAGTTTTGAAAGCGGCTGCATCTAGAATCAAAACCCCTATGGAATTAGTGGGTATTGAGGACATAAAACCAGCATTACTAACAGCAGCAGGTGTTTCAGACAAAGCAGCGAAGTATCTAGAGCCGCAGAATAAAATAGCCGCGATTCGGGGATTAATTGAAAATTTTCTTGAGCCAGCAGGCGCAAATTTTATTGAAAAATTAGTCTTTCGATTTCTGCTCATACGAGGAGATACTCTAGGCGGTTCAATGCGAAATGTTGGTGGAGTCTTAGCACAACGTAAGTTAACACGAATGTTGTTATCTACTTTGACGGTTGCAGGTAAATCTTATCAATGGCTGCATTCAAGCATGAATCGGTGGGCGTCAATGACTGATGAAGACTCAGATATTGAATTGTACTTAAAAGGACTAAGCTGGAAAAACAATGATCAAAACAGAACTCTTATTTATAACTTGACCGTACCTTTTATCAAAAACAATGTAGACTTATGCCTGTTAAACTGTAGTCCCCAAGAGTTGGCAACAAAAAAACTGGCTAAAGCGACGTACAAGCTTCCAAGCGTTTACCTGGCGCTTGGAGAACTCAAAGGAGGTATTGATCCGGCGGGTGCTGATGAACATTGGAAGACAGCTCGTTCAGCACTACAGCGTATCAATCAAGCATTTATAACCCATGGACTAAAACCATCTACCTTTTTTATTGGAGCCGCGATTGAAAAGAAAATGGCAGGCGAAATTTGGCATCAGCTAGAGGAAGGAAGCCTGACAAATGCGGCTAACTTAACGAATGACGATCAACTGGCATCTATATCACGTTGGCTATGCCGTCTTTAAGTGTATCTCATCAAGCTGAAAACGACTCTATAAGTTGAGAAACCGATAAAATACATGTCAATCGAAATCTGAGGAACAAAACCCAACTCATAGGAGATTTTGTTGGGTAACGCTTACGCTCTACCCAACCTACTATTCCCAACTTAATCCAGTAGACGGATTGCCAGATAGGGAAACTCCTGCAATGATTAAATTATTTCTTATATTAAATACAGTATCCTTCAGTTGAGGGACTAGAGTACAACTTACCTGACTCCTAGACTAACCTCTGTTCCAAGCCCATCAGTATAAACTATGTTCTCCTTAACTCAAAGCAACTCTCGACAACGCGAAATTCTAGAAGTCGTCTTCCGCAATGGTTGGGAGTACATGCGAAGACTGCTGACAGGTAGTAAGGCTGACGAACCGCAATTGCCTCCCCCAGAGGTGCTGCGGAACGTGCTAACGGAATTGGGACCGGTTTACGTGAAGCTAGGACAACTGCTGAGTACTCGTCCTGATTTGTTACCGGCTGATTACATTGACGCTCTCTCAGAACTCCAAGCTAAGGTGCCACCTGTGGCGTGGAGTGAGGTTGAAATATTACTGCGAAAGCAACTGCGAAAGCCGCTAGAAGAAACCTTTGCTAAGATAGATCCTCGATCTGTGGCTGCTGGTTCTATTGCCCAAACCCATCGAGCCACCCTAAAAAATGGTCAGGAGGTGGCGCTGAAAGTTCAGCGTCCAGGAATTGATAAGGTTGTTCCTCAGGATATTGCTATAATTAAAGGCTTGGCAGATTTAGTCTCGCGTACTGAGTTTGGACAAGACTATGATGTTGTAGCAATAGCTGAGGAGTTTACCAGCGCTCTACAAGCCGAACTCGATTTTACCCAAGAAGCCAGCTACACAGACCAATTGCGGCGCAATCTCTCCAGAAGTCGCTGGTTTGATCCCACGCAAATCGTGGTTCCCGCTATTTATTGGGAGTTGACCACAGAGAAACTAATGGTGATGGAATGGTTAGAAGGTAAACCTATTCTAGACGCCCAGTTTTCCGCCGAGCAAAATGGCGAGGATAGCGGTAACGAAAAGAAAAAGCGCCAAGAAATTACGACGCTTTTATTTCGTGCCTTTTTTCAGCAACTCTATGTGGATGGTTTTTTCCATGCTGATCCTCATCCCGGCAACTTATTCTATCTCCAGGATGGTCGCGTAGCACTTTTGGACTGCGGCATGGTTGGGCGTTTAGACCCACGCACTCAACAGATTTTAACCGAAATGTTGCTCGCGATCGTGGATTTAGATGCTCAACGCTGCGCCCAGTTAACCCTGCAACTCTCTGAGTCCGGTCAACCCGTTATCTTATCGCGGTTGGAAAATGACTACGATCGCATGTTGAGAAAATACTACAACCTCAGCATCTCACAAATCAACTTCAGTGAGGTCTTTTATGAAATCTTGGAACTTGCCCGAAATAACCGAGTCCGCTTACCCAGCAATATGGGATTATATTCCAAGTGTCTCGCCAACCTAGAAGGGGTGGCTCGTACTTTTAATCCAGAGGTGAATCTCCTCGACGAAATCAAACCCCTGATGACCGATTTATTTCGGCGTCAGCTTTTGGGTTCAAATCCCTTGCAAACTTTTCTCCGAACCGCTCTGGATGTCAAAAGTCTCTCGCTACAGTCTCCTCGTCAGATGGAGTTACTGCTCGACCGGATCACTTCAGAAACTTTAAAGTGGAATATTACAGTTCGGGATATTGACCCGCTGCGCCGCAGTCTAGATGATTCAGCCAATCGGCTTTCATTTAGTATTTTGGTGGGTTCCTTGATTATGGGTGCAGCAATTATCTCCACAGGAGCGCAAACGAGTCAGCTTTCACTATTGAGTAATATCCTATTCGGTGTTGCCAGTTTTTTAGGGTTGTGGTTAATTGTCAGCATCCTCAAGTCAGGACGATTGAAATGATGACTTTTCAGGGAACAGGCAATGGGCAATGGGCAATGGGCAATGGGCAATGGGCAATCGGTCAGGTAGAGTTTTGAGTTAACCTCCCCCATCTTCCCCATCTCCCCCATCTTCCCCCGCTTCCCCTGCTCCCCCTGCTCCCCCTGCTCCCCTTAATCTCCCGCCTCCGGAGAGGGTTGAAGTTTCAAGGCTTGCTGAAGTTGGGCAAGTTCATCGCGATGGGCGATAACAGTAACTAAGCTTTGCATATCCGTTTGCGGATTCGGCAAAGGTTCAACTTTTAGGAACACCTGTTCATCGCGTCCCGCACCTTTCCAGTAAAAAATGCCAGCCACAGGAGCCAGTAAAACTAGCCCCAGGAAAACCTGGGATAGGTTTGGGTACAGTATGGATAGAACCAATGATAGGCAAAGAATACCACAGGCAGCGAGTGCGGTTAAAAAGATAGCCAGAAACCAACTAGGTCGGACAAAACCCTGAAATGTCACTTGACCCGTGGCTGGGTCAACCCCAGCTACCCGGTATGCCCTTTGATCAAAATAGTTCTGCAACCGTTCTAAGAGGGAGGCTTCGGGTTCTTGGGCAATGAGTTGAACTTTTTGAGTTCGGTCTTTAACCGAAGCACGGATGAAAAAGAACAAACCTACTGCTAATAAAAGAGTCAGCAGAAATGTGGAAGACAGAATTGGTGTACTCACAGATATTGACCAACAACAGTTATCCTTGGCTTACCACTTTACTGGGGTGAACCAATCATCGAAAATTGGGGTTGGTAAGGGGGTGAATGGAAACCCCTGTCATTTATGTATGTATGGGGAGGATCTTGCCCCCTTACATAAACAGCAGTCCGACAGGACTTCCTTTGAGAAGCTGTTGGTATCCATTACCCTCGTGTAGACGACTGCATATTTGAATTGAAACCTCTACCGCCTTGGATTTACTTGCCGCGTTCGATGTATTGCATTCACCTTTCGCCTGGGCAATTACAGACTCGTGCTTTCAACCTGTACGCATAAG
>NZ_JAVJUO010000127.1:0-26095 GCF_040220555.1 Coleofasciculus sp. C1-SOL-03 | reverse complement strand
CTTATGCGTACAGGTTGAAAGCACGAGTCTGTAATTGCCCAGGCGAAAGGTGAATGCAATACATCGAACGCGGCAAGTAAATCCAAGGCGGTAGAGGTTTCAATTCAAATATGCAGTCGTCTACACGAGGGTAATGGATACTAACAGCTTCTCAAAGGAAGTCCTGTCGGACTGCTGTTTATGTAAGGGGGCAAGATCCTCCCCATACATAAATGACAGGGGTTTCCATTCACCCCCTTACCAACCCCAATTTTCGATGATGAATGCCTTTGCCGCTCGTTTTAGCGTTGCTCTGCTTGTTCCTACAACCTTTTTGACAGTGGGCTTAACGGCGGCGGCTGTGAGAGCGCAAAATGAACTGTATAATCCGATTCCGATTCCTGAGCGTAATCAAGTTTCTGATACCCTCACTGACCAAGATATTCCCACGGGTGAGGGAGGGTTTGCCCGGGACTACACCATAGAGTTGAGTGCTGGCGATCAAGTGGCTATTGATTTGATTTCAGATAGCTTTGATACGATTGTCACACTCTTAGCCTCTGATGGCTCGACGATTGCCGAAAATGATGATGGTCCCGATGGCACGACGAATTCGTTGTTATTTTCCCGAATTACTGAATCTGGAACTTATATTATTCGGGTGCGGGCTTTTGGAGAAACGGGCGGGGGTCCTTTTACTTTGAAAGTGACCCGTTTGCGACCAATTTGAATGATGAAATGCTAGAGGTTTAAATCCTCGACTGAATTGTAGAGACGCGCCATGGCGCGTCTCTACAAGGTTATTGACAAAATGTCAAAATTGACTGCCAAATCTCGGCTTTTACCTCACTTAACGAATGATCACTGTTGAGTGGGATAAGCTGCACCCAAGATCGTTCCTTGGCATAGATGAGGCTTTCATTGATGGGAATCACTTCATCATGCTGCCCATGCAAAATCAGCGTAGGAATAGGTCGTTTCAATCGGTGAGTTGGTTCATACTGACGGGCATCTGCCACAAATTGATAAGACAGGGGCAGTTCTTTCTGTTCACCATAATGATAAATGGGACGATATCCTTCAACTTGCCATCGATGCAGGGTTTCTTTTCCCAGAGTAGATAACCAATGAGAGAGAAATCCAAATGCTGGCGCTAGCAGAATCAACCTCTGGATTACAGGGTGATATTCCCCTAACCAAGCCGCTGTAAGTCCGCCTAAACTCGAACCGATTAACGTTATTGGGGTTGGCGTTGACAAAAACTCCGCCTGAATTTGTTGAATCTGACGGGTAATTGTCAGATGAGAAAAGTCACCCTGGTTCAAATCGGGAACTAACAGAGACACTCCTAACTCCGCAAAGCGATCGCCTAAATAAACCGCCTTTGCTGATCCCGGACTGGATGCAAAACCGTGTAAGTATATATACCTCAAAACTATTTTCCCCTACGGCTTCTCATTTACCTATACCGCTTTGAAACCTTTAAAACGTGTACTTATGTTAAATAAAATTAAGTTATATTGCTTTTTCTCATAAACTTAACGAAAAGTTTGATATGTTCATAATCTACACTCAAAATAAACACCGAAAAAAAATGAAAGTTTCACAAAGTTCAAAACATTTAGGTCAATCGGTCGCTCTAGGCATCCTCCTAGTCCTCACGACTTTGAGCATTTTTATATTGATGATGATGCAGACTGGAGTTTAGTGGTGATGTATCACTGAGAATTTAGCACCAATACAGCGTAGGGGCACGACATGTCGTGCCCCTACAAAGGTTGATTGAGATTTGCGATCACAAACGCCGTAGCAAATTTGAACCGTGGGTATCTGTACCACAAGTATTGAACAAATTATAGGTGGCACTTAACTGTTGCACCTGCTGAGTTTGCCTAGGGCTGGGATGCCAAGGCTTCGGGTTAGCGTAAGCGTAATAGGCTTCTACGCCATCAATGCCCAAATTGGCAGCAGCAGGAATCAGTTCCTTGGCTGAACGTCGATAACGGCATGGATGAGCCAGTACCACCAATCCACCTGCCTGATGTAAAACATCAATGACAGTTGCGGCTTCAGCCTGCTGATGTTTGGGCGCTTTGCCTTGCAGATAAGACTTTAACCTGAAATGATTGGGATCAAATGCATAGCCCAAGATATGAACATCCGTATTCAATAAGCGAGCGTTGATTTCTACGCCAGTCCAGAGGTGAGGAATTGCCTGAGTGGGTAAAGCCTCTTGGAGGGAATCTAGATAGGTTTTAGCGATTTGATAGCCTTCGATTGTGTGATGATCGGTGATCGCAAACCCTTTCAGACCAATGGAAACAGCTTGTTCAATTAACGTTTTGGGATGAAGCTGACCATCAGACGCCTGGGTATGACAATGGAAATTGTAGGAACGAGGACAACTGTCGGGACCCAAGGTTTGCCAGACCTGCCGGAGAGCGTGTTGATCTTGTTCTGCTACTGGGGATGATACTAAAACTGGAGCCATTTTAACCACCATGTTTGCTGATATTATTAATAGATGAGTCTAATGAATGAGAGGCTCTCCTCAACTGATCAAGCGAGTAAGCTTGCCCAGAAATACGTCCTAATCATTTCAAATTGTTAAGACTAGCTTAGCAAAAGTTAGTAGTCATCGTCTGTAAAACCTGAGTGAAGTCGTCACATTTACCATTGGTACTTTCTCGCGTCAGTATAAAATTAGCTAATCTTTCCCCTGGTCACAGATGTCGCCTGCTACAAACCATCTGCCATCTGCCACCTACTCTTGTAGGAGCATCCCCCATCTAAACCGGAGAAGTTAGAGGGGGATGACGGTTGGACTTTGAACCGTTCAACATGAGACGCTAGAAAAATCAAGTTTTTGCGTTCGACCTCCTCGACCTCCTCTACATTCAACGATCGCACTCCTTACTTGCTCACAGAACCA
This sequence comes from Coleofasciculus sp. C1-SOL-03, assembly GCF_040220555.1. NCBI lineage: Bacteria > Bacillati > Cyanobacteriota > Cyanophyceae > Coleofasciculales > Coleofasciculaceae > Coleofasciculus > Coleofasciculus sp. C1-SOL-03. Next base: position 23,184 of record NZ_JAVJUO010000127.1, on the reverse strand, counting down.
TCAGAATTGCGAGTTTTCCAGGCAGATTCTAATAACTTAGTCCAACGCTTTTGCAGTTGTTTGGGTGTACACTTGAGCGCTTTGGCAATTTCAGCATCACTCTTGTGAGCTTGTTTGAGAGACAGGAGTTGCTGTTGTTGCTGATCAAGTGTAGCCAAAAAGGTTTCCCATTGGTCAGAGGTCATGCCTAATTTTTGGTCTAAATCGGCTCCCAGCCATTGGTGTACCAGTTTCCAGTGGGATGAGCGGGCGAATTTTTCGACGTGGTATTTAAACCGCTGTTGCAGGTAGTCCCGTTGACGGGGGGTTAGTCCTAAAATCTCATCAATTTCCGGTGCAGCGAGGTCTTGTAACTTTAAGACCAAGTAATCCGCGCAGTCAGAGTGACCTTGTTGCTCAAGATAATTAATCAGTTCACCCACCACGCGATCACGCAATACTGATTCACTCGGATCAGTGGTTTGAGCGACTAGGTGCGCCCGTACTTGTTGCATCGCTGGGGAGCGGCTTAATTCTTGGGCTTCTTCACCCTTGGCAAATTCTACCGCTTGCTCAATATCCAGAGCGGTTTCATTCGGCTGGCGTCTGGCAAAGCTTTGCGCTCTGAGGACGATAAGCTGTTGGCTACAACGATTCGGTAAGGTGATGCGCCGTTTGGCATACTGTTCGGTAAATGCCATATACTCCGCCAGTTCGATTTGAGTGCGAGGCGTGTAGTTTTCATCCACCTCATTTTCCCGGCGAAAGGCTTTTAAGGACTCGGCATAAAAGTCTTGTAAGAAATCCTCAATCAAATTATAGCGAGCCGAGAATTTTAACTGGGATTGAGGTTGAGCAACATGGCGATAAACCATGGCACTTAATGTGCTGTGTAAATCAACCCGCCCTTGCTTAGATCCCAATTTATAGTAGCCTAAACACTTATGTAAGCGGTGACGAATTAACGTAATTTGCCAGGAACGAACTTGACCCGAAGTTTGAATGCGATCGCTCTTGCGGCAAATTCGTTGTACCTCCAGCGCCATCCGTCTCGCTACAGCTTTAGCGCGACTGGGTAGGGGTTTGGGAGAAGCCGAATCACTGTGGGACTGTTTGGAACCATAGAGTGCCGACCGCATTTCCTCTAGCAACAGATCAATTAAACTTTGAGTATCTGTGCCGAAAACTTCCGGATTATCGAGGGGGTTGGGGGAAGGTTGAGTGATAGATTTGAGAGTTTTAACATTCATGGTATTGCCCCTAAAGACTACAGTTACGAATTACCAAGACATCAGCAGAGGAACGATGGTTATTCGGAATAAATGCTCTGTTGCTGTCCACAATTTGAATGTAAAACGTTACGCCTAGTCTTTGGTTGAGTGGTGTGTCACTAAACGAGAGATCACGAGTACACGGCAGACACCCTCGTCGATTCAGGGACGATGCTTATGGCTGTTAACCCTTGCTATACCTACATTTAGGCAATTGGCAAGGGCAATTGTTTCCACGACTTTACGATTGAGTGAGAGTAGACAATTCACAAACTGGGTTGATTTCTAGACAGTCGTCCGAAATCCCCCGCCTGTCTCCTGTAGTCCGAATGCTGATCAGCGACAGCCACACTCGATGGGGTTTGACTCTAACGGATTACCCATAGGTTAACCCTATTCCCAACTCTGGTTAGCGGGTACAGCCCACGCCATGGCGGCTTGGGCTCCCAAACCTTTCCGCAGGATTATGGGTTCATCCCCGGTCATATCCAAAATGGTGGATACCTGGAAACCCGGTTCCGAACCATCATCGATAATGATGTCCACTAACCCCTCAAACTGATCAAAGAGTCTAGCAGTTTCGACTCCTATGGTGGGGAAATTTCCCCGCTCATCGGGTAAATGAGCCGACGTGGAAATCACCGGATTACCCAAGGCTTCGAGTATGGCTTGACAAACCGGATGATCCGGAACTCGGATACCACTGGTTTTACGCTTGGGACTCATCACTAGCCGAGGGACTAACTTAGTTGCGGGTAACAAAAAGGTATAGGGTCCGGGAATCAGGCGTTTCATAATCCGATAAGCCGGGTCACTGACCCAAGCATATTGGGAGATATTGGATAACGAGGAACACAAAAACGTTAAAGGCTTCTCATTCGAGAGTTGCTTTAAACGCCTGACCCGTTCCACAGCCGATTTAACATTCAAGTCGCAACCAATGGCATAAACGGTATCTGTGGGATATAACATCACCGCACCGTCTTGCAGGTTGTCCCTTATTTTCTCTATTCGGCGTATTTGAGGTGTGTCCGGATGGATGGTGTAAATCGTTGCCATAAGTCTTTCCCAATGATTGCAATGGTTAGATGATCCTATAAAAGCCTAAATTCCACGACCTTAAATCGGTAAAATATGGAGTCGGCATTTGAAAACGCAGGTGCAGTTAGCCAGTGAAGCTATTTATTTACCACACCCCCGAACTTACCCCAACGGATACGACGCCAGACTGTGCGATCGCGGTTGATGTGTTGAGAGCTACAACCACGATTGCGACAGCCTTACACGCGGGTGCTGAAGCAGTGCAAGCCTTCAGTGATATTAATCAGTTAATGCAAGTGAGCGAACAATGGCTCCCAGAAAAACGCCTTCGCGCCGGAGAACGGGGCGGATCAAAAGTCGCGGGTTGTGATTTAGGCAATTCTCCCCTCGACTGCACGCCAGAGCGCGTCCAGGGACGCCGTTTGTTTATTACGACCACGAATGGTACTCGCGCCTTACAGCGGGTGCAGAACGCTCCTGTGGTGCTAGCCGCCGCCATGGTGAATCGTCAGACGGTTGTCAAGTATCTGCTGGAGCAAAAGCCGGAAACGGTTTGGTTAGTCGGTTCTGGCTGGGAAGGTTCCTATTCCCTTGAAGATACCGCCTGTGCAGGTGCGATCGCGGATAGCCTGATCTCTCAAACCGATCACACTCTGGGCGATATCGCGGGTAATGATGAAGTCGTTGGCGCTCTTGCCCTTTATACTCAGTGGAAAGACAAGATGTTAGAAATGTTTCACCATGCTAGTCATGGTCAACGTCTACTGCGGTTAAACGGTCATGAGGATTTAAAGTATTGCGCTCAGGCGGATAGTTTAGATGTTTTACCGATTCAGAAAGAACCTGGAGTTTTAGTCAGGAAATTCTGAGTGTAGAAACGCGCCATGGCGCGTCTTTCGGCGGAGAACCGATCAAGTTAATCAAAATGTCAACACTTGGTCAGGGCGGGTTTATTCACATCGGGGTAAATTCACAAACAATAATCATGAAACCCGCCCCTACAGATTTAACACAGACGTTCCGGCGGAACGTCTCTACAACCCCATCTCCCCTATCTCCCCTATCTCCCCCATCTCCCCCATCTCCCCCATCTCCCTCATCTCCCCCATCTCCCTCATCTCCCTCATCTCCCTCATCTTCCTACTGAATCGCACTAGCAATCAACCGCTCCCACGCCCAATCGGGTAACAACCAATGCAAAAATATATAGAGTTTCGCATCCATCGGTGTAGCATACCGCCGCTTGGGATGGCGACTATTCACCGCCTTGGACACCGCTTTAGCAACCACATTAGGACTTGAGGCATTTTGGTAATCCTCTAACACCTTTGCCATGGGTTCCACCGTTGACTGATACGCTGATCCCTGAGAGTTCTCTCGTAACGTCTGAGCCGCAATACTTGACCATTCACTTTCAATCGCCCCCGGTTGCACCACCACCACGCGAATGCCAAAGGGTTCGGTTTCCATGCGTAAGGCATCGGATAATACCTCAACTGCGTGTTTGGTGGCATGATACCAACCGCCGATGGGCATCCAAATCCGCCCGCCCATAGAACTGATATTCACGATTGTGCCGGATTTTGCCATTCGCATCGATGGTAGAACCAATTGCGTCAGCCGGATTAAGCCAAACACATTCACGTCAAACTGTCGCTTTGCTTCTTGGAGTGGCACATCTTCTAGCGCCCCATAGGAACCATACCCCGCATTATTCACTAATGCATCAATCTGCCCTTCAGCCGAAAGCAGGGTTTGTACAGCCGTTGTCATACTGGCATCATCGGTCACATCAAGGGGCAGAACTTTGGCTCCCATTGCTTCAATATCTGCCATTTTTTCCACTCGCCGCGCCGCACCATAGACGATCCAACCTTCTTTTAGAAGTTGCTGCACGATCGCTTTACCGATCCCAGAGGAAGCACCTGTGACCATGGCAACTTTTTTCTTTGAACCGCTAGACATGGGAAACTCCTATTTGAGGCACGACAAAGGACGAAGGACCAATGACAAAGGACTACTTAAAACTGTTGCAAAAAGCGCAAATCACTGGTATATAAACGGCGAATATCATCAATTTGATGCATGACGAGGGCAAAACGTTCCGCGCCAAACCCCGCCGCAAACCCGGTATAAATTTCTGGGTCATAACCAACGGTTTTCAGTACATTGGGATCAACCATTCCACAGCCGCCCATCTCTAACCATTTCCCTCTCCATTTGACATCGACTTCCGCCGAGGGTTCGGTGAACGGGAAATAACTGGCGCGTAAGCGAACATCGACATCTTCACCAAATAATTCTTGGAAAAAGACTTTTAATGTCCCTTTGAGATCCCCAAATGTGATGTCCTCATCAACGGCTAAAATCTCAATTTGATGAAAAACAGCCGAATGTGTCGCATCAACGGTATCCCGGCGATAAACCCGCCCTGGGGCAATAATTCGGATCGGGGGTTCGTTATTTTCCATGTAGCGAATCTGCACCGAAGAGGTATGGGTTCGCAGCAGATTTCCATCGGGGAGATAGAAGGTATCCTGCATATCTCGCGCCGGATGGTCTTGGGGGGTATTTAATGCCTCAAAATTATAATAATCGGTCTCCATTTCCGGTCCGGTGGCGACGGTGTATCCTAGACCGACAAAAATATCCAGCACTTGGTCGATAATGCTATTGAGGGGATGAATTCGACCTTGAGGGTTATATACCCCTGGCATGGTCACATCAAGGGTTTCGGCGGCTAATTGTGCTTGAATTTGGGCGGCTTGTAACGCTTGGCGCTTGTTGTCTAGGGATTGTTGCAGCGCTTCTTTGACTTCATTAGCCAGCGCCCCAATTCGCGGTCTATCGTCGGGGGATAGCTTCCCCATCCCGCGCAAGATTTGGGATAACTGTCCTTTTTTCCCCAAGTAGTTGACGCGCAATTGTTCCAATTGATCCAGCGTATCGGTTTTGGCGATCGCAGGAGTGGCTTCTTGTTTGAGGGCGACTAATTGGGTTTCTAGCTCGTTGAGCGAAGTAGTCATGAATCCAGTCGTGATCAGGTTTGAGAGGTGCTTTGCTAGCAAAGGCTTTTCTTAGTTTACCCTTATCGGCTAACGGCGAGGGGGAAAGAAGACCTTATTATATTCCGCTAACGCCAGAATCAGGAGTGCGATCGCTAAGATAACGGCTGCGGTGATTCCGCCGTACTGGACTAGGGTTGTGGGGTTGATTTGGGTTAGGGGTGTGGGTGTGACGGTTTCGATGGCGTTGGCTTGGGGTTCTAGATTGGGTTGGGTTTGGGGGTTGGTGTTGATCATGGTGTTTACCTCGGTTATCGATATAACCATGATGGCTTGGGCGATCGGTATTTTAGGTAGGTAGAAGTAGGGGACTTGGTAATGTCAGTGTTTGTAGGTCAATGTAGGATAATGTTGGTTTGTTATTCGTCATTTGTCCTTTTTCATTTGTCATTCGACATTTAACCACCTGTAGGGGCGACCCGCTTGCACGAATGAACAACACCAATCCATTCAATTTGATCGGGTCGCCCTCTCCCTCAACCTTAATGTTAACCTGCTTGCACGAATTAACAACACCAATCCACTCAATTGACTTGGGTCGCCCTCTTATCAGTTTGTTCTCAATGTTGAAGCGTTGATGGCGCTAAAGCGCAACTACAAGCGCAACTACAAGCGCAATTATGAACGAGACTGTCTTTGGGGAGTTATGATGAAGGTGAAAGAGGGCAAGTTTTATGACAGCTAAGTTTATGTTTACTCCGATAGAAAATTTGTCTCAGTTAACCTACTCTGTACTTATTGAACAAGAACGGGGTAGCTATAAAGCAATGGTATGGGGTTTACCTGATTGTCAGACAACGGGGAAAACTCGCGAAGCGGCACTGGTGAGTTTACGTCAATTGTTAAAGGCACGTTTGGAGAACGCTGAACTTGTTTCTCTAGATATTGAACGTCCTCAATCTGACAATCCCTGGATGAAATTGGCGGGTAAATATAAGGATGATTCTCAATTTGATCAGATGTTGGATTATATCCAAGCTTATCGTTGTGAACTCGATCAGGAAATGGAGGATTATTATCGGCAAATAGATGCAGAGGATGAAGTTAAGTGAGTCTGTGGGTACTTGATACTGATTGCCTTTCGCTGTTGCAACGGGGTCATCCAATTATCAGCCAGCGTGTTACCGCCGTTAATCCTAGAGAAATTGCGACAACTATTATTACTGTGGAAGAACAATTGCGGGGACGGCTGGATAGTATTAGACGGGTAAGTTCTAATGATGCTCGGATATTGGCTTACAGGAGACTTCGGGATACATTAGAAGATTTGAGATGCGGCGGCGACGCGCAATATCATGGCTTCATGATCAGGAGCGGCAATAATTTGCACACCTAAGGGTAAAGAATTGTCCTGTTTAACTGGAACTGATAAAACAGGTAATCCAATAAATGATAAGGGTTGGGTAAACAGTCCCAAATTCGGACGCACTAATACCTCTTCTCCCCCAATCACCATGGTTTCTTGATCGATGCGGGGGGCGACACAAGGCGTCGTTGGGGCGAGAATAATATCCACCGTCTGAAAGAGTTCCTGCACCCTTTGGCGATACCATTGGCGAAACCGTTGCGCCTGAATGTACCAGGAGGCGGGAATTAAAGCCCCTGCTAAAAAACGATCGCGTGTAGCCGGATCAAAGTCTTGCGGGCGCGATCGCAAGTTGGCAAGATGTAAGTTAGCGCCTTCTGTGGCGGTAATCATATAAGCCGCCGCTCTTGCCCGATGTGCTTCCGGTATCCTAATGGTAGTGGTGACATTCAGCGCCTGGGCGACTTTAGCCACAGCATCCAAGGCGTCTGGGGTAGCACCTTGAGTAAAATAGTCCCCCGCTACCGCAATCCGTAATCCCTCGATTCCCTGTTCGAGTTGCGGTAAACACGGTTCTGGAGGACGTTGCCTACAGACTGGATCACGTTGATCATGTCCCTGAAGCATATCAAACGCCGTAGCAATATCCCGGACTGACCGGGCAAAAGGACCAATATGGTCTAAACTACTAGAAAATAAAATCGCCCCCGCCCTGGATAAACGCCCATAAGTGGGTTTTAAGCCCAAAACCCCGCACAATGCAGCTGGAACCCGGATTGAACCATTGGTATCAGAACCCAAGGTAAGAGGAACTAATCCGGCGGCGACTGAAGCAGCGGAACCCCCCGATGATCCACCGGAAACGCGAGTCGGATCATTTGGGTTCGGTGTTGCCCCATAATGGCTATTAACCGTCACAAAGCCATAGGCATATTCATCCATATTTAACGCCCCCACCAGCACCGCCCCCGCTTGCCGCAATCGGGTAACAGCAGTAGCATCGTGGTTGGCTGGGGGATTTTCGGCATTAATTTTTGATCCGGCTAGGGTGGTTAATCCCGCAATATCAAACAAATTCTTCACCGCAAACGGAACCCCCGCCAAGACACCGGGAAATTCGCCTCTGGATATCGCCTGATCCACCCGTTCCGCCTCGGCTAGGGCAGTGTCAGCCGTAACCGTGGTAAAACAATTTAAGCTAGGATTACGGGTCTCAATCTGCGCCAAACAATCCCGTGCGATCGCACTGGCGGTTATTTCACCCTGATAAATCGCCGTAGCTATTCCCACAGCGTCGGCTTGTCTCCAATTAAAAGTCATGGTTCAAAGACTGGTGCAGCTTCTATCGTATCCGGTAACGGAAACTCATTCACCACTTGTGCGATCGCGACAATGCGAGTGATGTTATCCACGACACCAGGACGATAGTCTGAGTCAATCGGCAAATCCATCAATTCTGCCATGCGATCGACATATTCACCACAATCAAAGGTTTCTTGATTCATCGCTTAATCTGTTTTGAGTTTCTAGTCCCTGTTCTCTATTCCCTAACCAATAACAAACGCTTCCTTAGCATAATTATTCCATGTTTGGTGACAGCGTTCGGCGATAAACGGTTGCACTCGGAACTTCGGTGGATTACCCTCTAGAACATCAATCCGTAAAAAAGAATAGAGTCGCTGCTTTTTAGACCCACGACCATGACGACCCGCATAAAAGTGCGATCGCGCCACCAAACGGGAAGGATTACTGTCAATAAACCCAACGGATTCCATGATCTCTGACCCTTCTTTCCGTTGACGGCGTAAACTATGACCACTCCCCCCACATATAATCCAAGGAATATGGGAATCCGCATGTCCAGTATCCACCGTTTCTAGATATTCTAAACAGTGGGCATGACCCGTTAACACCAAATCCACCAAAGGACGCCCCTGGGCTAAATCACCCACCTCTGTCGCCACCGCATCCAAAACTTGGCGCAGGCGGCGACGAACTGCCCTTGTTTGTGCCTGTTGCCATTTCGTGGCTTCAGTCACATAAGGAGGATGATGCAGATAAATCACCCGCCCCCGTACCTCTTGAGTCTGCCAAGACTGGATTAGCCGTTGTCGCAGCCAGTCCAATTGTTCAAAGTCTATCGTGTTTTCTTCATTTGATGCTAACTGCTTATTAATATCCAGGCTTAGTTCATCAATTTGCTCTAATTTCACATTCAAATCATCAAGCTGTTCCGCCTCTTCGGGGTTATCTGCATCCAAAGTAGCGGAGGTTTCCATAAGTTGCTGTTTTTCGGCTTCTAATTCATCCCGTCGCTTTTCTAAAAGGCGGCGAAAGGCTTTTCCTTCTGGGGTGTTGGGAATCGGGGCGGGGTCGTTAAAGGTATTGGAATCGAGGGCAAAAAAGTCAAGTCCACCACTACGAAACGTATAATAACGGTTAGGTAAACGGGTAAATTCTCCAGGTTGATAGCGCAAGCAACGTCCTGTATCCGTTTTCGCGGTATAGTGGTGGTCTAGATGATTTTCCAACTGTCCCCACTGCTTCAATGGCTTCAGATAGTCTAAGAATGCCTTAGTATAAGCTTTGCCCTGATGCGATCCGTGCCAACCAACATTCAGATCCAGTTTAGTCTTCAACAGGTGGCGTAGGGGCCACGTTACCTGTGCCATAAAGCCATAGATTAAGGGTAAATCGTAGTAATCGTGATTTCCAGGGATGGTTAGAAACGGAAGATTAAACACCATTTGGTCATAAGCAATGTTCTGGGGAGAGTCACCATTGACCAAGAACTCGCGGTAAGGTTTGATAAAGTTTTGCGGATAATATTCACTCGAACCCACCTGATACACCACGTCACCAGTATGCAAAACAAAACGACAGTCATCGCGGTGATTTAGCATCATTTCCACAATTTTGCGTTGCGGATCATGGTGTTTGTGAGACCCGAAGCCTGTATCACCGACGACTAAAAAGGAGAACTCTGGATGATCAGGTCTGTCATCATCTAATACCAACCGAGTTTGATCAATATCCCGTTCAAGGATCAATGGATCTTGCCAGCGAACTCGTTGTTTCATCTGCTGGATTTTTTCGGCAATAGAAGGATCGGACACAAGTTGCATGATGGTTCACGGTCAAAGGGTTGCGTTTTGAGAGTATCGTCCGATAGTTAAAATTATCATCTATCCTAATGTGGGGATCTGAGCAAATGACGCGCTAAGTAGTCGGACTTTCATTAAAGTTAACGGTTAAGATTAGGAAGGAACAGCTCATCTGGCAACAGTAAGGGTTTGAGACTGGTTAACATTGCTTAGTACAGGGTACAGAATTTATGTCCAGGTACTTAGCGAGGAAAACACTTGCGGAGCATGATTTGACCGACCAAACCATTTTCCTTTGGGGAGGCGAAATGGACAACCTCAATCACCGTGAAGCAGGGACCGATATCGTGCAGCGTCCCTTCAGCAAACGAGATCAACTCGCCGCAGCAGGGTAGACGAGATAATTCCACCCGTTCTCCGTTTAAGTCTTCCAACTCCGGTGAATAGTCCTTATGCGATGTTCTAGGGGCGTTCTCGAACATCATTTGTACTTTAACCAGTTCCATGAGTAACACACTCCTGATTCAACGCCTATTTAGCTTACTGGAGTTTCGACTAAATCCCAAACCCAAGCCCACCCCAAATTTTTCCGATCATTTCAGCATCGTTAAACTTAGTTAGAGCCGCCGAAATTGGCTCTAACCTATCTTCTATTTCCTGGATTTTATTGACAAGCTTTATTGTGCCTACCTACTCCTATAGAGAGTATGTCACCCAATGCCATCGTTAGCTTTTTGGGTTTCGCGATCGCTCTACTCAACGACTTGAATTTTATGTGCTTTCGCTGACCTTTTCCGACCCTCATCTCCTCTCAGCGTTGAGACCAAGGAATCTCAGATTTATCGGCTAAGAGACTCGCCACAGCAGCGGCGCCATACCGATTGAGGTGACTCGGATCAGCAAAATACTGATTCTGATTTTTCCATTGTTCTCCTAAATCAACAAAAACAAACTCATTTCGAGCCGCCTTTTGCTGCATTCGCTTGCGGAATTGCCGTTCACGAGTTAAACGCACCGAATCTAAATAATCATCACTTACAGGCAAATTCACAATCACCAAAGGAATCTGCTGCTGGGCTAAAAACGCCTGAATCGAATTCAACGCCACCGCCTGCGGACCGGCAAAGCTAAAGGGTTGATAATCCGCATCATAACGCCCCGCCACACGCGGATTTTGCTGATAGTACGTTTTCGGGTCAAATTTACTATCCATCGGCAAAAAGCCATTGGCATCCATCGCTACGGCACTGTACCCTGTAGTATTACGTGCCAATGCTAGTCGTTGCGGTTGGCTTCCCCCTAACTGAGTTAAAAGTAACCGCGTCTCTGGCGTGGGAACAGGATTGCTACTGGTTTCAAAGGAAACGCGGGTTAATCGCCAGCGTTGGGCCGTATCATTAGCAGGTATCGTATTTCCCGGTTGTGTGGATTTCTCTGAGTCGGGACTCTGGGTAATGGATGCCGGAATCTCTTCACAATTCTCTGGGGTTTTGGTCGTCGATTCCGGTAGTTTGGGGCGATTCCCTGCCATTACCTGTTGATATCCCGCCGATGTTGCCAAACTATTATAGGTTTTATCTGTTCGCCCACTATTAAACGCCCGCACGCCATCTGCCCAAATCACCAGGCGCGGGAGTTGTTCTGGCGTTAAAAGTTGCCGCAGTTGAAAATCAACCACTTGAGCCGTCGCCCCATTCACGCCAAAGTTGAAAATTTTCAACCCCCCTTTGCCGTAACGCGCCAGAACTTGTTGCAGTTGTTGGGGATCAACACCAACTAATGCCCGTGAACTGCCTACAATCAGGACATCTGGCGGACCAACGGCGGCGACATAAGACAGATACAGCAGGAGTTGTTCTTCAAAGATAGGGTTATTAAAGCTGGCAAAGGGTAGAGGAGACGTTTTGGTCGTCGCTTTTTGTTGGGCAACATCTAAGTTTTTCAGATATTCTGCCACCTTTTTCTGAGCAAATGCCCGTTTCGGACTATCCGGTGGCACTGATTGCATCGCTTCAATCGCTTGAATCCAGCCTAAGACAACCAAATCCCAATCTTGGGGGGATTGGGCAGATTGAGCCAGATTCGCCGCCCCCATTGCTTTGTCAATCGCTTTGGTAAAGGGATCAACTTGGGGCGGACAGGATGGGGAATTTTCCACCGCGAGAATTGATTCAGCCGGGGAGTCAGCTTGGGATGGGGAATGCTGACTTTCAGCCGTATCGGGGGGTGAATTCAAAGAACAACCAGTTACCCCCACCAATAATGCAGCGAGGGCGGTATAGGGACGTTTCCAGTAAAAATTAGCCATAAGGCGATCGCACTCTCGATTGAAACCTTGTGCTGAGAACCACAATTAGCAGGAATTGATAGCCAGATCGTTTGATCCTTTCTTTATTATGCTCAAAATCGCGATCGCAATGGATCAATGTATCCACCCGTCCAGATTTTCTCCCTCTCCCCCTGCACACGGGCGGGTTTAATTCCATCGGGGTGAGGTCAGACACGATAGTAGTGAAACCCGCCCCTACACAAACTGAAAACTGCCACCCAAAGAACTACGGCAAAAATCGATCTAAGGCGGTCTTTAATTGTTCAATTTCCGCTTCCATGTTACCTTCCTCCGCCGCCCGACCGATACATTCACTTAAATGCTCATCTAGAATAACTCGGGCAACTCGATTTAATGCGCCTCGCACGGCAGCAACTTGCACCAACACATCGGGACAAGGGCGACTTTCCTGTACCATCGTCTTAATCCCTCGGATATGTCCCTCAATTCGAGAAAGCCGATTGACAATTCGCCGCAGAGACTCCTCATCGTGAACATGGGCATGGGCATGGGTTGATCCAGCATGATCATGATCATGCTCTCCATGGCTGGGGTGGAAGGATTGATTTAGGGAATCTGGGTCTGACGCTGACCGAGTATAGGTTTCATTAATCAATGGCTTGGCTCCAGTTCGGGATGGGTAACGATTCATGAATTGGTTCTTTTGTTCATCCTAATCCAGAGTCAAGATTTTTGGGAGCAAGGTTTTCTACGTCAGCTCACTCAGATACGGCTGATCACCGAAACAGACTTGGGGGGAAAAACGTCCTAGAGCCATCAGCTAATGTTAAGCGATTGTGACAATAATTTTGATAGATGATCATAGATATATCATGACTGAACTCAAGACTAAGGCTATGCGATTGACAACGTTGTTCCCTCGATTACGCCAAATCAGCGCTTATCTGATTGCGATCGCCACAGGTGTTCTGTTGACGGTTGGGTTATATAATGTCTCACCCTCTCACGCTGAACCTGTCTTAACCAATGAACCCGAATCCCCAATAGTTCTCGCCCAACGACCGCCTATGGCTGAGATTGGTGGTAGTTTTGTCACGGCGGCGGTGAATCAAGTCGGACCGGCTGTAGTACGAATTGACACGGAACGTACAGTGACACGCCGCCTCGATCCATTTTTCGATGATCCCTTCTTCCGGCGGTTTTTCGGGGAGGATGCGTTTCCCCAAATGCCCCAAGAACGCCGTCTGCGGGGTCAAGGATCTGGGTTTATTATTGACCCCAGTGGTGTAGTTGTCACCAATGCTCATGTGGTGGATCGGGCAGATAAGGTAACGGTGATTCTCAAAGACGGACGCCAGTTTGAAGGAAATGTCCAGGGTGTCGATGAAATCACAGATTTAGCGGTGGTCAAAATTGATGGCAACAATTTGCCTGTTGTCACATTGGGAGACTCGACTAATGTGCAAGTCGGGGATTGGGCGATCGCGGTGGGTAATCCCTTGGGGTTAGACAATACCGTGACGCTAGGAATTATCAGTACCCTCCAGCGATCGAGTGCAGAAGCTGGGATTCCTGAAAAACGACTCGACTTCATTCAAACCGACGCCGCGATTAACCCCGGTAACTCTGGCGGTCCACTCTTAAACCAACAGGGACAAGTCATTGGTATCAATACCGCCATTCGTCCGGATGCGATGGGGATTGGGTTTGCCATTCCCATCAATAAAGCCAAAGAAATTACCGCTAAATTGATGCGGGGTGAAAAAGTTGTCCACCCGTTCATCGGTATTCGCATGACCACTCTAACCCCGCAACTGGCGCAAGAAAACAATCGCGATCCGAATTCCTCGTTTATGGTACCGGAGGTGAATGGGGTTTTAGTCGTGCAAGTTGTACCCGATTCTCCAGCAGCAGCAGGGGGTATGCGTCGTGGGGATGTTGTCACAGCCATTAATGGACAATCGGTGACGAGTGCTGAACAGTTACAACGTTTGGTTGAGAATAGTGGTGTGAATCAAGTTCTCCAAGTCAAAGTGGTGCGGGGGAATCAGACGAAAACTTTATCAGTACGCACAGGCGAAATGCGAGAAACGACTTAGTGTAGTGGGGTAGGGGTGCAGGGGAAACAGAAATAACCCATCAGTAAACTGTGGATTGTTTACGGTTAACCAACAACTGGTGGGTTATTTTAATTCTATTTTTCTGAAAAAGCTGGCAGGAATTGAATGTTTTTGACTAGCACAAGCATTTGATTGTTGCTAAATAACATGACCATAAGGATACATGATGCACCTATTTTTAAGGCGTTTGAGAACTCTAAAAGGGAAAGTTTTGGTTGTCATTAGCATCACCAGTGCCGTAAGTTTAGCGACCCATATCGGGGTTAAACAAGCTTTTCCCCTAACCTATCGCGGTGATATGAAGCTTTTGGTTGAACCGATAACAACTGAAGCGAAAACCGTTCAAATTGAGACGATTAGTTCTGTACCTGAATCCGTTCCTAGTCAAGACTATTCCCATGTAGACTACGCCACTCAAATTGAAGTCTTACAGTCTCCGCTGCTCTTAGCTCCAATTCTGGAAGAAATTCGCACTCAGTATCCTACATTCAGCTTAGAGGAATTCAAAAAAGGATTAACCATTCAACGGCTTCACCGAGAACAGCAGCAGGTATCCAGCCCAACCAAGATTATCGATGTTCGCTTTCAAGGGAAAGACCCAGAACAAGTCCAGTTTATCTTAGACAAAACGGCTAAGGGATATATCGAGTATGGCATTCAAGCACAAAAGGCTAACCTAGCAAAAAAGATGCAGTTTGTTGACACCCAACTCCCTAGGTTACAGAAACGAGTTGATATGTTGCGATCGCGCCGACAAGAACTGCAAGAGCGGTATAATCTAAACGCTCCTAACGTACAACAATCGCCGCAATTCCCAGCCATTGCCCGTGAAAATGATGAGTTACAGCAACAGTTGAAGATTGCGAACCAAACCTTTGAGCAAGTGTTGACGCTGCGAGAACAACTGCAACTCGAAGCGGCGCAAAATAATGGTTCATGGCAAATCATTTCCCCACCTAAGATTCCCCGTGACGCGACGGGTAATTTAATCCCGGCTCCTAATCCATCGACAGTAATGATGTTCGGGGGAATTGTGCTGGGACTATCCCTAGGTGCGGGTACTACGGTACTCCTAGAGAGACGATAAATTGCAGAATTACGAACCCAAGAATATTTGCAATCGCATCTGCTGGAGACAAGTTATCCTCACTCAATTATTCCATCAAGATAAATTGTGGTAAGTTGAGATTGCCCTACTTGAGCAAAGTCTGAAGAGACTAACCATCACCCTTCTCATATTCCTTGGCTAACTTTTGGAATTTAGTTGCTCCTTCTTTGATCGTTTCAAGCATTTTTGTAAACGACTGCTCCACTTGCTCCGTTGCTTCCTTCAACTTGGTTGAACTTTCTTGAAGATTAGGATCGGTTTCTGATGAATGATATTTTTCTCTTAGTTTGTGGGGCAATTCTGTAATGGCTTCATCTACTTCAACTCCTTGCGCTTGCAAATGTTCTCGGAGACTTTCCATGCGAGAACGCGCAGTTTCCAGATGAGCTGGATCTTCTGAGGTTGCTGCTTGAAGCATATCTTGAAAACCAGCAAAGATATTTTGCCATCTTTCTTGAATGGCATTAGGGTTGTTGCTAAGTTCTTGAGGAGAAACCCCTAGAAAAGAAGCGATAGGGTTAGTCTGAGTTTCAGAAGAGTTATTTACTGAAGGCATTTTTCCTTGAGCAGCAGTGGCTAAATTGGTCAAGGTAGACAAGGCGTTTTTAGTTTTTTGCCAAGCTTTTGTTAATTTAACTTCGATGTAAGGTTGAGCTTGCTCTGTGGTTATTTCCCAGTTCGTTATCGCTTTTAGTTCAACTTCTTTGCTCTCGTTCGTTAAGTTGCGGATAGTAAAGTTTCCTGGGGAGAGTAGCTGATTGTTGGGAATGAGAAAGTATCTTCTACTAGTGGAGTTTGTCCACAGGGAGTACTTTTCTGACGTTTCTTGCTGAGATTTAACTGTTTGCTCCAATTCTAAAAGAGCTTTTTTCCGCTCCTCTCCCCAACGATAGCCACCGAGAGTGCCATCGGTTCTAACTACGCGGTGGCAGGGAATTATTAAAGCAATAGGGTTTTTGGCACAAGCTTGAGCAACGGCGCAAGTGGCAGTAGGTTTATTTAATGCTTGGGCGATTTCTTGGTAGGTGCGGGTGCTACCGTAGGGAATTGTTTGTAAGTGTTGCCAAACTTGCTGCTGAAAGGGGGTTCCCTGGATATCTAAGAGTAGGTTAAGTTGAGTTTGTTTATGTTTGAGGTAATTTAAGATTACTTCCACAGATAGGGTTAGTAACTCTTTGTTGCAGTTTAGTTCTACTTTTGGATACTGTTGTCTGAGAGTTTCTAGTAGTTCAGTTTCTGAGTTGCCAAAGCTAACTGCACAGATACTAAGATCCAGCTTTGTCTGAACCATTCGCCACAGAAATAATGAGTTGCCGAATCCCAACACTCCATGAGGTTGGGTATCCTGCAACTCCTGCTCAGATTGAGATCCTTGCTCTTGCTCGGATGGGACTGGTTTGCTTTGAAGGTGTGACCCATTTTGCTGCACTACATGAGTCAATTCATGCGCCAACAACTCTTGCCCATCCCGACTTCCTGGATTATATTCTCCCTGTTTAAAAAAGATATCTAGTCCCGTCGTAAATGCCCGCGCATTTAAGGAGCGATTTAACTGATTGGCATTCCCATCAGTATGCACCCTCACGCCACTAAAATCAGCCCCAAACGCTTGTTCCATTGGCTGTCTAACGTCCTCGGAAAGCCCCTGTCCGCCGCCTGTGGCTTGTTGAATACTTTGCTCAACGGAAGCGTCAACCGCACCTCCACCAACACCACCATCACGCATCACTGTCGGCTCAACGACTGGCTCTACTTTTCCTTGTACGGATTGCTGGGACGTGGGAGAATTAATCTGTTCGACGACTTTGGCAGCTACGGTATCCGCTTCCTGTTCGTACTTATCCCCCGGTTGCCCGACTGTTAACTGTCTCTGAAGTGGAGTCAAAGTGCGTGGCGTTAGGGTGGGCATCCTCTGTCCGACGACATCAGCCACTGAAATCCTTGATTCTGACTGAGGCTGCACCGTTGGCGTTTCTGTCTCCTGGGAACCCTTGGCTTCCAAGCTTCGCATCACATTCGCGGCTAGTCTATCCGCCGAGTCTCTGGAATACTCCCCTATTTCCGGCGACTGAGACGATTTTTGGTTGGGCTTGGGTTGAATCGAAAAATGCCCTAATTTAGACGGACTCTTGCTCTTTTTCTGTGCTGTGCTTGGAATCCAAGAGGAATTTTTCTTTTGCAGTGGTTTATACATGATGCAACCTCACTAATGGCTTGAATATTTGATCAGAAAGTAGTCCTTACCCAAAAGTACCAGCCTTACTAAAGAAATCAATAACACTAATTGCTAAAGCCAGAATTATTACAAAAATACTGGTAACCTGTGCAACTCTATATTTTTGTCTTCGCCGATGCTTGGACTTGATTATTTTCCATGACAAAATCAATGAACTATAAATGCAAATAATGGAGCCAACTAAAACTACTATATTAGTTACGGTAGGTATATTTAGTTGAAAATCAACTTTAAAGTCTTGCCAGTGATCATTAGATTGAAGAATTATCCTTGGCACATTGACTCCTGGAACCTGAATAAATAGCTCATAGATACTCATATATCCAGTAATCAATGAAAATGAAATGCAGGCAATATTAAAGCTAATTATACATAAATATTTTTTGAGGGCTGACATGATAAATCGGCTCAGTTACTTAGTTAGTCTATTGTTCTAGTTAGTTGGCTCCAAAGCTATGCGCTGCTTCAGGGCATTCAGAAAAATTTCTACCAAAGTTCTAGCCCCTGCATTCATTGACATCCCCAAAACAAAACCAAATCTTCCTGGAAGACCAAGTATACCTTCTGAATTTGCTCCTACATACAAAGCCGCTGCATCATTGACTTGATCAGTGTAGCTGTCTATCCATTCTGACTCATTAGAAAAGTTTGTACCATCCCAGTTGTTTAGACCAACCGCTTGAGCAAAAATACTGTAACGTCTATCGCGACTCGGCGTTCCCTGATCCGTGCTTCCATTAAGATAATACTCTCGCAAAATTTCCGATACTTTTCTGCCTCCTGATGTTTCATCAATATCAAATTGTTGATCAATGACATAAGCATCAATATTGCCAAGCATATCTTGAGGAGAGGCGTACTCATTGATAATAGCTTGCCTTTCTTTACTAGAAATTTGCTTGTCGTTACGAATCCATTGAAACTGAATTTCTGCTAATACACTACCTAAGTCTCCTACCCAAGTGACAGCATCAACGTTGTCGTCAATACCAATAGAAGATAACCCAGGAGCTTGAACTGACTGAGGATAGTTTAAAGCATCTAGACCAGCAAAGACATGACCTAGATCTATATAACTACCATCTTCCAAACTAATTTCCTGGTTGCTGGCGATATCAGGAGTATTACCTTGGCTATCTTTTACATTATGCTCTTGTCTCACTACATCGAAATCGTTAAACAAAAAAGGAATCTCCAACGTGAAGCGTTCCTTTTCCTGGTGTTCTGTTGTATAAGGTGCTTCAATATCCCTGGCACCTTCAATTAAATAATTATCCCAGCCTTCTCTATCATAGAAAATTTTCCTGAGTCGGGTGATCATCAGTTTTGTGTTTGTCTGTTCTTCCGGGGGATATTTTCGTTCCTCTACTTCTACAAGAGCGATAAAATCCCGAATTGATATAGCTGAAGCTGGAGCATTTTCTACGATGGGTTGATGCAGCGACTCATTATCCTGCTTCTGAACTTTATTTGAAGCTTCTTTTCGCTCTATCGTAGTACCACTCTGCTGCACCACATGAGTCAACTCATGTGCCGTCAACTCATTATTTCCTGGCGACTTCCCTTTGCCAAAATAAACATCATTCCCATGAGTAAACGCCTGTGCGCCTAACTCCTGGCTCATCTGCACCGCCGCACTATCCGTATGCACCCGCACTGAGCTAAAATCTGCACCAAAGCGCGGCTCCATGAAGCTTCGCACCTCATGCGATAAAGGACTACCACCGCCCTTAGAGGTATTCAACTGAGTCTCTACATTACTGCTCGTCTCAAAGCCGCTATCTGAGGTTGCCTTAGCTTGAACCTTTTCTTGCTTCTCATCCTCTATTGCCATCTCCCGTTGCACCAGGGGAGTAATCGAAGCAGCGATTGGCTTGGCTTGCACTTCCTCAACCTTTTCCTCAGCTACTCCTTCTCTTTGAATTGGCTGATTGTTGACAGGTGCAGACATTGACATTACCTGACGCGCTACAGTGTCAGCTTCCACCTCATACTTATCTCCAGGCGCACCAACTGTTACCTTTGCCTGGATGCCACTTGCTGCCAAGGATATTTGCTCAACTTCTTTCCCCGCTTCGGCTGATTGTTCTTGTTGTTCAGATGCACAATCAGCACATTGCCGTTGAATTGGGTTTTCTGGCACGACTTCAGAAGCCATTCTTACTTGGGGAGTCAGGGTGTGTGGAGTCAGGGTAGGCGTTCTCTGTCCGACGACATCAGCAACTGAAATTCTTGATTCTGACTGAGGCTGCACTGTTGGCGTTTCTGTCTCCTGGGCATCCTTGGCTTCCAGGCTTCGCATCACATTCGCGGCTAGTCTATCCGCCGAGTCTCTGGAATACTCCCCTATTTCCGGCGACTGAGACGATTTCTTATTGGGCTTGGGTTGAATCGAAAAATGCCCTAATTTAGACGGACTCTTGCTCTTTTTCTGTGCCCTTGTTGGAGTCCAGGAGGAATTTTTATGTTGTAGGGGTTTATACATGATGTCGCCTCAGTTGCCTGATGATTTGTTGCTTCCGAGCCTGTTGCCTCAAGAATTCTGGGTGATTCTCCTACCCTACAATTCCTGCTCATGCCCATTTCCCGGAAATTCCTGCACAGGAATTGACCCTAGACTTCTTGTAGACGTAGCTAAATTATAAACTTTTTTTTGCCACTTAAGTTGTACCGATGTAGATCTGAAAAGAATAGCGCGATCGCGCTACCTCAAAACATCCTCAATGTGGGCAAAAATTGTAGTTACATAAGCAGTTAAAGCTGTAACCCCCTGCTGACCTGGACAAGATTCCAAAGCGGCAACTGCTTTTTTATGCTCTTGCAAGGCTGTCCAAATCATAAAGTCACGAGTATTAATCTGATCGAGAATCTCACGAATGCGTTCCGATTCCGTTGCTAAACTCCCATCATCAATTAATTTTTGGAGTTCATCACGTCGATTATGGGCAACGTTGAGACCGTAAATAACTGGCAGTGTTATCTTACCCATTACCAAGTCACTCCTGCCAGATTGTCCCCAAATTCCTTCAAAATCATCAAACAACTGTAGAGCTAATCCAAGATGATATCCAAACGTGCGACAGGTCTCAAGAAGTTTTGGGTTGTCAGTACCACAGATTCCACCAGCAGTACAGGCTAAAACAAAGGCACTAGCATTTTTTTCTTCTATCGTATGCCAGTAGTCTTCAATAGTGAGAGTTAGATTGCGTAGATCCCGATCTTGACCTTTTAACAAGCGCAGTCCTGTTTGAGCAAAGTGTTGATTAATTACTCGATAAAGCTCAGGAGTCCATGCAGCTTGAGCTAGGAGTTCATTACATAAAGCATAGAGAGCTGCACTGAAGTTAAAGCTGCGAGCCAAACCGATTGTTGCCCACAGCGCATCAGGTCGATCCTGATCCTGCAAATCATCTAAGATACGCATGGCTAAACTGAGAACTACCCAAGCAGCACTGACTGGAATCGCTGCTTGTGGATCACCGCCCACCGCTGCACAACTTGCCAAAGGCAAAATTGCTAGCGCACTTAAGGGTTCATCCGTGACAGCAGTCAAAACTGAGCGAAACTCAGGCCAGTCAGATGGTGCATATTGCCGAATGTAGCTGCGTACATCTGGCAGCAGTTCTTGAAATCTCGTTAAGTCAGTGACATCTCTATCGGTTAGGCTAAAATTAGCCACTGCTATCCTCTCCAGTTGAAAACTTAATTTCTGTCAATCCTTAAGCTGGGTGAGGCTTAATCTCCAAATTCACGGAGACGGAGACTCAATAAACACTCTTATCTCCTCATCCTGCCCTGGTTGTTCTTGAATCAGTTCGTGGACTTTCAGAACGGCAAAAGGCAATTTGTCTTCTTCATCTTCTTCTAGTTCGGAGAGTTCAGGCAAGTCCAAATCAACCAGTGAACCCCAATAACCTTCGAGCCATACCGCACATGAATTTGTAGTCTTTGGACAGATATCATTCAACGTAGATAAGAGTGATACACCCATACCTGTGTCATCTAGAGCTAAAAAGATAGCGTCGTTGTCACGATCTTGATCAGATGTGCCGATAAAGGAATCACCCAAGGCGAGTCGGTACGAATCTTCAAAATGGATCACTACTGGAAGTCGAAGTCGCTTCCTTGTTTCAGAAGCCGTATTAGCTTCGTTATTAAGCCAATTAAGTAGTTGGCTTGATGGCTTAATTGGGGGGCCTGGAATGAAACTAACGGGATTTTTGGGTCTCATCGCGTTTGTAATTGGTGTTTCCTTGTTGTTTAATTCTGAGGTTAAAGGGATGGGGCTAGAGTTAACACTGGTTGAGCCTTTACATCCCAAGGTTAATATAACAATCAAACTAATCAAATTTCTAGTTTTCATAGTATTCTCTCCTCCCAGGATGATGATCGCCTCTGCCCATTAACAGACCGATTAAAGAAGTAGCTATCAGCCTACTGTTAATTTGAGTAATACTCATAGTCATGACCTGTTGCTGCTGCATCCTCATGCTCCCAGATCCAATCATCATCTAATCCTTGTTGGATTGCCTGTTCTGTTTCCTCATCAGAAAGTGTCCTTTGTGCCATCTGCTTTCCTTTTTCCGTAAGTGTAAGTCCAGCAGCAATAACAGCTTTCACATTCTGACCATCTGCAACCATACTGTTGTGAACATTGATTTGTTGGCGGTCTGATGTATATGCAAAGTGATCCTCCCAAGTTGTGGCTGTGGCTTGTGTAGGCCACGGATCGGCAACAACGATGTCTGGATCAGATTCCGTTGGTAGATCGCCGATGAGAACAAATGCATGGTCTAATCCCTGTTTAGCAGACATATTGATCGTTTCACCAACAGCCTTAACCCGTAAGTAATCGAAAGCAACCTGAGCGTGTTCACCACAATTGCCACCATGGAGACGATCAGCTAACGCTGCTGTCAGGGCTTCTGGATTCTCCGCTGCAATAGGCTTCACCTCCTCAGTTAACTGCCAGCAACTGGGGTCACGCATCGCTTTCATCCGAAAATAGGAGTTAAAGTTGGTTGCCTCTAAAGCTTCTCTCTGATTACCTGCACCATGGTGGCTAAATTATAAACTGTTTTTCCCAAATTTAATTCAAACTGCAATATGCCTTAATATAGAAGCCATAAAACCCTTACTGTAAACCTTAAGATATTTAAACAGCCCCATAACATCGTGGATACTCCAGCATCGAGCAACTGGTATCAAGCCAACTTTCAATATCTCCAGACAGCCGTTAATCAAGTTCGTCAGGTATTGGAAGATACTATTAACCGTGACCAAAATCAGACGAGTCCACTCAGATTTGAGACAGCCTTAGCGCCAGACGCCTTGGCTACCCTACAAAATAAGCCTTCAGCCTTAGAGACGCTCTGCACAATCTGTAAGCTTTCTTCTTTTGATCAATATATCCTCTTGTTGTGCGTCGGGATGGAGTTAGACAGAAAATTTAAAGTCTTGTGTGCCAAATTTAACGGTCATCCCGACCAAAATTATCCGACTCTGAATTTAGCGTTTGCTACCTTTAGTGAGGCTCATTTCCGTATTTTCTCCTCCGAATCTCCTTTAGAATACTGGGGACTGATTGAAAGTGGTGACGGTCAAACGCTCTCTCACTCTCCTCTACGCATTAATCGGCGCATTTTCTGCTATCTATTAGGTGAA
>NZ_JAVJUO010000126.1:0-41978 GCF_040220555.1 Coleofasciculus sp. C1-SOL-03 | reverse complement strand
AGGGCATACAGGAACATTCCAGGACTACTGGATAAACGCTTCGGGACAACTCGCCCTATAGCAGTATTGATGAAAGTCAATACTCTAAGGTGTTTGGATGAACGAAGAATCCCCCGCGTTTTCAACCGGGGGAGTGTCAAGATGAAATTAGCACCGAATTGGGATTGGGGATGGTTCCCAATTTATTTAAATCCATGGCGATTCGCCCCGAATTTTTAGCCACCACCTGGCATCAATTTCGCGGCACTATTTTAAAAGGAACGATTCCTCGCACGATTAAGGAAATGATTGGTGTGGCGATTTCCCAGGCGAATGGTAGCGATTATGCGCTAAAGGTTCACCTGCACAGCTTATCCGCATTGGGAATTAGCGAACAGGTACTGCAAATGCTAGTCAGTGACTTCGATAACTGTCCCTTACCGGAACGTGAAAAAGCTGTGATTCATTTTGGCTTGCTAGCAGCGACGAAACCCCAGCAACTCAGTGATGCTGATTATAAACATCTGCACGAGTTAGGATTGGATGAATCCGAAATCTTTGAACTCATTGCCACGGCTAACGTATTTACGGCTATCAACCAATATACTGACGCGATCGCTCTAGAAATAGACACCCTATAAACATCTGACTTCCATCCAGACTCGGCTTAGGATAGGGGACGCTTCATCAAGAATGATCGACAGATGGTTTTCAACTCCCCCAATTCTCGATCATGAATAATAATGGAGAAGTAAGACATGTAGATAAGTAGAGGCTTCCCCCATGATCAGATGAGGGATGAGTCAGATGAGTTTTTCTTTATTTTCTAGTAGTAATCATCAAATCGAAGCTCAGGATCGGGAACAACTCCTGCAAACTACCCGACAATTACTGACTCAAATTCAGGGGCTTTCGTCCCGGATTGCCGCCGTTAATGAAATTTCCAATGCGATTAACTCTTCCTTAAATTTAGACGAAATTTTACAAATTGTCAGTCAACAAGCCAAATGGTTATTAGACTTTCAGCATTGCAGCGTTTGTCTCAAAAGCGATGATGGTACGTTTCGCTTAGTCACCTTGTTTGGTTCGCCAAGTTCCTGCCAGAATTGCCCCATTGCTGGGAATAATCCGATTAGTCGCGCTCTCAAAACTGGACAATCTCAACTTAATCCCCCGGATTCCAGCGATACCTTTTTATCTGCCTATCCTTCTAAAATCATTCTGCCCCTAGCTAGAGATGATCAAGTTATCGGTTCGCTAAATTTTGCCACCAGCCACCCCTCTGGCTATTCCCAGGAAGATTTACGCATTGGTTATTTACTAGCGGTGCAATTAGCCAGTGCGATTCGCAATGCCAGATGTTTCCAGGAAATGAACGCCCTATTGGCAGAAATGAATCTGCTTTACTCAAGTTTGGAAGGAGAACGACGTAAGTCTGATCAACTCTTGTTAAATATTCTCCCTGAACCGATTGCCTATGAGTTAAAGGAAACGGGAAAAGTAAAACCTGTTCATTATGACTGTGCCACGGTTTTATTTACTGATTTTAAAGACTTCACTCAAATTGCTGAACAACTCTCACCGGAAGCGCTAGTTCAGGAATTAGATTATTGTTTTTCATTTTTTGATTTAGTCAGTGAAGTGTATGAACTGGAAAAATTAAAAACAATTGGTGATAGTTATATGGCAGTCTCTGGTATTCCCATCGCCAAATCAACTCATGCGATTGATACGGTTCTAGCCGCTTTACAAATCCAGACTTTTATTCACTGGCGACAAATTGAAAAGAGGCAGAAAAATGAACCCTATTGGCAGATTCGGATTGGTATTCATTCGGGTTCCTTACTCGCGGGTGTGATTGGGCGGAAGAAGTTTACTTATGATGTATGGGGGGATACGGTGAATACAGCATCCCGGATGGAATCATCTGCGATTCCGGGAACGATTAATATTTCCCAAGCGGCGTTTGATCAAGTTAAGGATTTTTTCCAGTGTGACTATCGGGGTAAAATTGCGGCTAAAAATAAAGGCGAAATTGATATGTATCAGGTTAAACGACTCAAACCCGAATTGGCAACCGATCGCCTAGGTCTGATTCCCAATGAAAAATTTAATGGGATTTATTCTAGAATTTATAGTCGGGCGTTTCAATAATCATACAGCGCTTTTCGTGAGATACACAGATAGATCCCCGACTTCTTGAAGAAGTCGGGGATCTTGCTTAGAAGACACACATTCTTGCCCAAACGTTATATAAAATCCAGGTTAGCTACCTTCATTATAACCTAGTCCTTACCTTGCGGACTTTGGCAAGTGTAACAGCGATTTCAATCGCCGTTGCAAAAGGGGATAATAAAGGCGGATTTGGTATTAGTCTCAAAATTCGATCGGGGCGGGTTTAGTCACATCTGGGTTAGGTCAGAAACGATAGTAGTAAAACCCGCCCCTACATCCAACTGAAACTCCTTATTCAGCCAACCCTCCATCAATCAATGTCGGTGATTATTACTGTAATGAAATCTCGCCCCCGCCCACTGGAGTTTTTCCCGTAAGGTTTTGTAGTAAGAACTATTTTCGCGGAGAACAATAAACTTAGCATAGCAATCTGCCTTACGCACATCCACCCGTTGTCCGGGCCAAATCGGGGTTGCCATCACCCCATCCATCCACAGCTTGGTGTTGAGTTCATAATCGCCGAGGGGCCAAATGCTGACAACAGAACCCGCAGGTAGGACTAAGGGGCGACTGGATAGACTTAAGGGACAAATCGGTGTCACCCCGATCGCTTCCATGCCATCATGGAGAATTGGACCGTTGGCGGATAAGGTATAGCAGGTGGAACCCGTGGGTGTGGAGACAATCAATCCATCCCCTTGATACTGATCAACCACTTCCCCGTCGATTTCCATTTCCAGAATCGAGGTAATCATGCGATCGGCTGAGGCGGGTTTGATGCACATTTCATTCAGCGCCAAATAGCGATCGCTGATTGGTTCGAGATTAGTACGTGTGGCAAAGCTATCCTGGCGGGAATCCCCTTCAAACAAAAAGGCTTCGATCATCATGCGTCGCTGCACAGCATAGCGATCTTCCCTAATCCGATCCCATATCCGTTCGGTATCTTTGAACGCTTCAAAGGGTTCGGTCAGAAATCCCAGATGTCCACCAATATTAATCGCCAAAATCGGGATACCGGCGGGGGCGAGGTGTCGTGCGGCGGCTAAGGCGGCGCCATCTCCTCCCAGCACCACCGCCAGATCAATGTTGTGCATCACGGATGCCAAAAACACAGGATAGGGATTATCCTTAGCACTACTCGGTCCAATCAGGACATGACAACCCCGTTGTTCCAATTGCCGAGCGCATTTTTCCGCCCAAGCTTGACCTTGGGAGTCTCTGGCTTTGTGGGCGATAATCACTTGTTTTAGCTGCACGGTAACCTCGTTACTGACGTTTGAGAGATGTCCTCGATGGGAAGGCGATCGCACTCCGGCTATCGGTCTCAATTATCGATCCTTGTCGTCTGCTGATCACAACCGGGGAATCGAAATAACTTTAATCAGCCTAGCGCAGCCAAGGGAGTACAGCGCGGTGGAAAAAGTGAATCGGTATGCGCTGTGAGGCTCAGTTCATTGAAAATGTTTGGTTTAAAGGTGAATGGGCAAGGGAGTATTGGTATGGAATTTTAAGAACAGAATGGGCAGACAACCATTCTTAATTTCACGAAAATAGTCTAATTTTAATTTATAGAATTTTTAGGGGAAATAAAATTTTTAGTCAGAGTCAACGAATTTCCCCCTTGACCAACAACTTCAAACCCAAAGCGGCGATACAATCGCAAGGCGGGATTATCTGGAGATACACTTAAAGAAACGGCAGAGTAGCACGGTTGCGCTGTTTCAACTAACTGGGTAAGGAGTTGAGAGCCAATACCTTGACCGCGATAGTCCGGCAAAACAGCGATGGTTAGTTCTGGTGTTTCATCGTTGACATATCCAAACCCTTTATTGCTACTCTTAAATAGTCGTAACCACGCCGCACCAACAGGTAGTTGACTGTCCTTAAGCATAGCGATAAACCCGATATCATCCTGTTGTCCCCAATCTTGAACATACTTAGCTAATTCCGGCTGATAAATCACCTCTCGCGGTAAAGGTGTAGCGTCGGGTGGAACATAGAGTGCCAGATATAGCATGTCCCACAAAAAAGGT
This sequence comes from Coleofasciculus sp. C1-SOL-03, assembly GCF_040220555.1. Taxonomy (NCBI): domain Bacteria; kingdom Bacillati; phylum Cyanobacteriota; class Cyanophyceae; order Coleofasciculales; family Coleofasciculaceae; genus Coleofasciculus; species Coleofasciculus sp. C1-SOL-03. Next base: position 37,788 of record NZ_JAVJUO010000126.1, on the reverse strand, counting down.
TCATCAGTTACCTCTACGGGGCGGATAACATATCTCATCGCCAGAGTTTTTTTTACGACTACACCAATTATCTTATTGCCAAAGGCGTCTGGGACTAAATTGCTAGAACGTTTCCGGTGTCGTCTAACACTACGAACAGAATTTAACTTACTTTGGCAGTCGAGTACCTCTGATGGACTCGGTGCATTGCGGAAAGACTCCAACAGACAAGCCGTTGTTGCCATGCGACCCAGTAAACCTAAGTTTTCCGGTGCTGTCGATGTAGGCGATCGCTGTTGTGGGATAGGATTAAGAAAACGCAATCAAGTCATTTGGACAGTGCCGCCAGATTATATAAAAGATCAGTTACGCTCTTACAGTAATGCGATTTGAGATTATAATTAAATTCATCTTATCGGAGTAGTTATGCAGTCTGCTAATAAAGAAAATCAATTTGTTGTTTGCATTAGCAATCAAGATTACCCAGCTTCACTAGAAGTCCGTAAAATTTATCAGGTTATTCCTGATGCTAATGCGACCCAACATCAAATGATTCGAGTGATTGACGAATCAGGCGAAGATTATCTGTATCCCAGTATTTATTTTGTGCCGATCCAGTTACCAAAAGCGGCTGAGTCAGCTTTTTCTATAGCCAGTTAAAGCTGCCGATTAATTGCTTGGTGATCACAGGCTACGGACGTAAGAAAGTAGGCATAATTAAACCTCAAAGCTTGGGAGATTAACTAAAATGGTTATGCAAGCCGAAGATAAAAAGATTTACACACCCGAAGAATACCTAGAGTTTGAAGTTAACTCAGAAAACCGACATGAATTCATTAATGGCGAAATTGTCCTGATGACTGGCGGAACTCCTAATCATAATCAAATTGCTCTCAATCTAAGCGGTGCGCTGAATTTTGCCCTCAAGCGTCAACCTTATCGAGTATTTGTCACCGATCAACGCCTCTGGATTCCTCGAAAACGGATTTATACTTATCCTGATGTCATGGTCGTTCAGGGAGAATTGCAATTACAAGAAGGACGGCGAGACACGATTACTAATCCCTTAATTATTGCTGAAGTGTTGTCAGAATCCACCCGAAGCTATGACAAAGATGCAAAATTTGCCGCCTATCGAACTATTCCCAGCTTTCAAGAATATCTCTTAATTGACCAATACACGATGCACATTGAACACTATTTCAAAACTGAGCGAAAACGCTGGATATTTTATGAGTATGATGATGCTGATGAAATCGTTTCTCTCAACTCTTTCTCATTCCAAATAACGCTGGCAGATATTTATGACAAAGTTGAGTTTGATTTAGCCACAGAAAGTAATGGCTAAAGCGTCGGCTGGCGAAGACAGCGCAACGAGGAACCTGTGTTAATTCAGTGACATTCGCACTAAGATCAATGACAAAAGGACATCCGACTTATGACCACTAATCCCGATAATCAACCCACAACTACCGAACAAACGCCGCCGACTCCCTTGCGCTGCTTGATTTCAGCCTTGATATCCGGTTCTCTGGCGATCGCGGGATACTGGCTGACAACCGCTATTGCCCAATCCTTAGCGAATAAGCCTCTACCCTCTGGGAATGTGACGGCGATTAATATTGCGATCGCGGTTCGTACCTTAGTTGTGGGAATCAGTACTCTCGCCACGGCTGTCTTTAGTCTCGTGGCTGTTGGCTTGGTGGCTTTAGCTATCCAATTGACGGTGCAACGCTTCACCCAAGAGACAAAATGATTGCTTACTGATCAACTCCTGTCTAGAGAAAGAGGAATACTGAGGATCAAAGGTGGTGAGGGGAGGGAACAGCCATTTTAGAGACGTTGCATGCAACGTCTCTACAGATGTGATGATGATACCGCTAACTGCTAACGTTCCGGTAACAGCCCCTTTTGCGCCAACCACTCCCGATTATAAAGCCGCGATTGATAACGCGAACCGCTATCACAAAGCACCGTCACAATCGTGTGTCCGGGTCCCATTTCTTTGGCTAAGGCGACGGCTGCACCAACATTAATTCCCACAGAACCGCCCATGAATAAACCATCTTTTTCCAGCAGTTGGTAAATTACCCGCACGGCTTCTTTATCATCAATTTGAATCGCATCATCAATGGGAACCCCTTGCATATTGGCGGTAATTCGGCTGTTACCAATTCCTTCAGTAATCGAATTGCCCTCTGTGTTAATTTCGCCCGTCTTCACGTAACTGTACAACCCACTCCCCATGGGGTCAGCCACAATCGATTTAACCTGGGGATTCTTTTCTTTCAGAAACATAGACACCCCAGCGAATGTTCCCCCTGTCCCGGTAGCCGCCACCCAAGCGTCCACTTTACCGTCGGTTTGTTGCCAAATTTCGGGTCCCGTGGTTTCATAATGGGCGTGCCGATTGGCTAAATTATCAAACTGATTTGCCCAAATCGCATTCTCCATCTCTTCGGCAGTTCGTCCCGATAGCTTAACGTAATTATTGGGGTTTTTATACGGCACAGCCGGAACCGGACGCACTTGGGCACCTAGCGTCCTTAATGCATCCATTTTCTCTTGGGATTGAGTTTCGGGAATGATAATTAGGCACTTATATCCCTTAGCATTACAAATATGCGCTAAACCAATACCCGTATTACCCGCCGTTCCCTCAACAACTGTACCACCGGGCTTGAGTAACCCTTTATCTTCAGCATCTTGAATAATATAGAGGGCGGCGCGGTCTTTGACAGAACCGCCAGGATTAAGAAACTCAGCTTTTCCCAGGATTTCACAGCCTGTTTCTTCGCTGAAGCTATTTAACCGAATTAGAGGGGTATTCCCTACTGTGCCGACAAAGCCGTCTTTAATATCCATTTGCTCTAGGAGTATTCTGCTCTAATTTTTAGGTTTACATCCTCTCCCGGTTGGAAACACGGGGGAATGTAAAGTTTTATGTAGGGGCGGGTTTCACCGTTATCGTTTCTTACCTTACCCAGATGTAACTAAACCCGCCAATGTAGAGACGTAGCATGCTACGTCTCTACACAGCCCATCTCCCAGACGTTCCCCACCTTACGTCTCTACTTGTTGGGTTGCGGGGTCATCCGCAGGTAAGGCTTGACTTCGGTGTAACCTTTGGGGAATTTTTCTTTTAAGACGTCTGGGTCTTTCAGAGAGGGGACAATTACACAGTCATCTCCTTCTTTCCAATTCACGGGAGTGGCGACCTGATGGTGATCCGTAAGCTGTAGGGAGTCAATCACCCGCAAGATTTCATCAAAGTTGCGACCGGTGCTGGGAGGATAGGTGATGGTCAGGCGCAGTTTTTTCTGGGGATCAATGACGAAGACTGTGCGTACCGTCACACTAGCATTAGCGTTGGGATGAATCATGTCGTACAGATCAGACACCTTTTTATCCGCATCTGCCAAAACTGGGTAGTTGACGGTCGTATTCTGGGTTTCGTTGATGTCTTGAATCCAACCCTGATGAGACTCCGCATCGTCCACACTCAGGGCGATGACTTTAGCATTGCGCTTGTCGAATTCGGGTTTGAGCTTGGCAACCTCGCCTAACTCTGTGGTGCAAACGGGTGTATAGTCAGCCGGGTGAGAGAATAACACGACCCAGCTATCCCCTGCCCAGTCATAGAAGTTGATCTCGCCTTCACTAGAGGATTGCGTGAAGTTGGGGACAGTATCGCCTAATCGCAGAGCCATAGCTAATTTCCTGATTCTTTCGTCAACAGAGACAATTTTTAATCTTCCCACAAAACCCCGGTTTTCCGGTAGACTTTTAGAACTATTTAGCATTTTTCATAATTCTGGGGGGATAAGCGCCTAAACTCTTGAGGTAGGGATAGATAAGATGAGAGGATAGAAAACAAAAGTTAAGGTAATCGAAGAGGGGCAGTTCTGTCTTGGTCTTCAATGTGTCTGAGTAAGGAGGAGAGTTAATGAAACGATTGGTTCGTGTGTTAATGGTATGGGGACTGTTAGTGAGCTGCTGGGGATGGTTGGGTTTCTCCCAAAGCGCGATCGCAGCACCAATGTCCTGGACTCCGGGCGTGTCTTTGAGTAACGCGATCCAGAGTGGGACGCCGATGTTACTTGCTGATGAGGAGCTACGCAATCCAGCCGATGCCAAGCTGGAAACGGAGTTTGGTCAAAAGCTTGATTTGAACAATACTCATATCCGAGCGTTTCGCAAGTATCGGGGGATGTTCCCGACGTTAGCCTCATTGATCATCCAGAATGCTCCCTACGACGATGTAGAGGAAGTGCTGGAAATTCCCGGATTGACTGATCGGCAAAAACAGATCCTGAAAGATAACCTGGACAATTTTACGGTGACCGATCCGGCGGCAGTTTACACAGAAGGTGATGACCGCTTTAATCCCGGCGTCTACTAAACTCGCATAATTCCGGAAATTCCTAGTTCAACCCACTCCTGTTGGGGGGTGGGTTATTTTTTACACAAGCAAGGTAGATGGTAGAAGACAGAAAACTGCAAGGAAAAAGTACCCAAGCTATAAATGGGGTGTCAAAAGCGGATTGGGGATCACCTGTTCCCCGTTCCCTGTTCCCTGTTCCCTAGTAATTAATTCCGAGAATGATTTCTGTTCCTGACAATTCACAATCACAATTTCATCAGCCAACCCAATTTGATGTTATCGTCGTAGGCGCTGGTGCAGCTGGACTTTATGCCGCCCTTTGTCTACCCGATCGCTTAAATGTTGCACTGATCACCAAAGATACTCTATCCATCGGTGCTAGTGACTGGGCGCAGGGCGGTATTGCAGCAGCTATTGCCCCAGGAGATTCGCCGACGTTGCATGTTGAGGATACACTTCGGGCTGGGGCGGGGCTTTGTGATACCAGTGCTGTGGAGTTCCTGGCTCAACAAGCGCCCGATCGCATTCGCTCGTTAGTGGAGATGGGGGTGACGTTTGATCGACGGGGGGAGCAGTTAGCGTTAACCTTAGAGGCGGCTCATTCCCGTCCCCGGGTTCTCCATGCGGCGGATACTACAGGACGGGCTGTGGTTAGTACGCTCACCGCCCTAGTATTGCGTCGGGCGAATATTACGGTGCTTCAGCAGGCATTTGCCTTGTCGGTATGGCTGAATCCTGAAACGGGTTATTGTCAGGGTGTCCAACTCATGTACCATGGTCAAATTAGTTGGATACGGGCGGGGGCGGTTGTCCTGGCTACGGGAGGCGGCGGTCAAGTTTTTGCCCAGACGACGAATCCCGATGTCAGTACCGGAGATGGGGTGGCGATCGCATGGCGGGCGGGGGCGATTCTCAGAGACTTGGAATTTGTCCAATTTCATCCCACGGCTTTAACCAAACCGGGGGCGCCTCATTTTCTGATCAGCGAAGCGGTGCGGGGAGAAGGGGCGCATCTGGTGGATGATCAGGGACACCGTTTTGCGTTTGAATATCATCCTGATGGCGAACTTGCGCCCAGAGATGTGGTGAGTCGGGCGATTTTTAGTCATTTACAGAAAACGACGGCTGATCCGGCTACCAGTCATGTCTATTTAGATTTGCGCCCCATTCCTGAGGATCGGATTCGCCACCGATTTCCGAATATTATCCAAGTTTGTCAGCAATGGGGCGTTGACGTATTTCGGGAGATGATTCCCGTCGCCCCTGCTGCTCATTATTGGATGGGGGGAATTGTCACGGATTTAATGACCTGTACTTCTATTCCTCATTTGTATGCTGTGGGTGAAACGGCAAGTACGGGTGTTCACGGTGCCAACCGTCTAGCCAGTAATTCACTATTGGAATGTATTGTATTTGGCGCTCAGTTGAGGCAATTAACACCAAATCAATCTGTCTTGACTCAGGACTCGGTGTCTATGTCCCTGTTAACCTTATCCGATGAAGCGACGAAAACGGATAAAATGCTTGCCATACAGAAGACGTTAAAACGATTAGTGTGGCAAAGTGCGGGAATTTGTCGATCCGCCCAGCAGCTAGAGCGTGCGATCGCGCAGGTGGAAGGTTGGCAGTCTGAATTGGCTGCATTGCCCTTAAGCCAACAGTTACGGCAGGTTACACCACAGAATACGGTTCAACTTGATGCCCCGAATGCCGATTATCTGGTGCGAACGTGGGGAGAAACCTCTAATTTATTAGATATAGCTTACTTAATTTTGAAAAGCGCTCTGTTTCGCACCGAAAGTCGTGGCGGACATTACCGCTTAGATTATCCTCAACCTGATCCGAATTGGCAAATGCATACACTTGTGCAAGAGGAGCGTTGGTGGAAAGGGTAAATGTTTTATGTCTTAAATCTAAACCACAAGAGGGCGGGTTTTGTTGATAAGTTATCGGTATACCCGTCAATTAAATGTCTAAACCCGCCCCTACAACCTACCTTACGATATAATTTTACCTTCTGCCTCCTACCCTCCTACCCTTCGATCTGTCTTATGTTCAGAAATAAAGAAATCCCTCAACAGATAGGTGTCAGAGTCAAGCAGTGGGTGCAAGATTGCAAGGGAGTGTTTTGATGTCGTCAACCTAAAGACAAATACATGGTTAAGGTAGGATTTCTCGGTACAGGGTTAATGGGACAACCCATGGCGCAACGGTTACTGGATGCGGAAATACCAGTCGTGGCGTACAATCGCACCTCGTCTAAGCTAGACCCTCTAAAGGATTCAGGTGCCCAAACGACTGATGCGGCGGCAGATGCGATCGCGGCTGCCGATTGCGTTATTTTAATGTTGGCAGATGCTGATGCGATTCGACAGGTGGCACTATCTGATAGTTGCCAGGATGCATTAAAAGGACGCACTGTGATTCAGATGGGTACCATTTCCCCCAGAGAAAGTCAAGATATTCAAAATCAAATCGTAGCCGTCGGGGGTGAGTATTTAGAAGCGCCTGTATTAGGGAGTATTCCGCAAGTCAAAGATGGCAAGCTGCAAGTCATGGTAGGGGCGTCTAAAGATCAGTTTCAAAAATGGCAAGAGTTACTCAAAAATTTTGGAGAACCCCTATTAATGGGTCCCGTGGGAACCGCCGCCGCCACAAAGTTAGCATTAAATCAATTAATTGCCGCCTTAACCGCCGGATTTGCCCTCAGTTTTGGATTTGTGCAGCGTCAGGGGGTGGATGTAGAAAAGTTTATGGAACTACTGCGAGACAGTGCGCTGTATGCACCGACATTTGATAAGAAGTTAAATCGGATGCAAGACAGTAATTTTGCTGATCCCAACTTTCCCCTAAAACATTTACTTAAAGATATTAATTTATTCCTTAGTGAGGCAAAAGCAGAAGGGTTAGAGGCGAGTAGTTTAGCAGGTGTACGCCAGGTGGTTGAGAAGGCGAAAGACGCTGGGTTAGCGGATGAAGATTATTCTTCCTTATATTCGGGAATTAACCAGACATTGGGGTGAATAGTTACAGATGTTTTGAGCCAACGCGCTGAAGAGTGAAACCGGGTTTGTCGGGGCGGGTTTAGGGAATTTCGTATCTAGGACATCGGTCAACAAACCGGGTTCCTTTGGCTCAAAGGTTGATATGGCGTTGTCATCCTAACGAGAAACCCGGTTTCTAGGAATGTATCAGGAAAATGTACCCTTGCTCCCCCAGCTCCCCCAGCTCCCCCAGCTTCCCCCGCTCCCCCTTACCACAGCACTTATTCAGCCGACCCTATTTCTCTTATCTCCCCTACTCAAGCGATTTTGGGATTTCTGGGGAAACGTTTAAGTCTGGGAGTTGATTTTTGCTGTTGTGCGTTTGACCGGATTTTGGCGAAACCCAATGAAGGGTATGATTGCGAATGTGCCGTTGTAATTGATGCGAGTAGCCAGGAAATCTATTCATAATCCACCCCTAAGAAATCTGCATCAATCTTACTCCCTTTATCGGGGTGAAAGGGTTAACTTTTGGCAAGGTATTCGTAAAGTTTGAGTTAATCTTTACTCCCTGACTAGATAAAAAGCCGCTTAAACCCTTGGCGGATAATGGTTGGCATGAATTTTCGGCGCAGGTAACTCTAGAACACCTGTCCGGTAAGATGCTCCAATAAGGAAATCTATTAGAAATAGCGTTCCGTTCCTGGAATATGACCAAAAATTCGTTCGGAATAGTCTCGAAGTTCTGCATTATCGATGAGTTTTTGGTATTGTGGCTGATCAGCAAAGGCTTTCCATCGGTTGAGAACATCCATTTCAGCCGCTTTTCCCCGAAATATAAGTCCATCGAAAGAACTCCCACCACCTTGACCTTTTACATCATTAAAACCTGTATCAGAAAACTTGATATTAAGTTGCTTGGCTAATTGCTGGCGATAGTCCACATCGATAAACCATTGGTTATAATTAACCACGATTTTATTATTTTTAAACAACTGCGTTTCTCCCAAGAATTCTTGAGCGTATGATATCCACAGTTCAACTAATGTTCTATCAGGACATTTTACCTTCATATATCCCTTTTTTAGTCGGCTTGCCAGCATGTTGAAGGGATCTCTTAAGATAATTACATCGTATTTGATTGCACTTTCGCCCAAGTACAGTTCACTTTTTTGGTCAAACTCCTTGTCAGTGATTTGCTCAAGCGCATGATCTTCATAGCTATAGATTAAACAGTCTTTTTGGGTAAAATTACCTTTGGCTTCCTGCTTTAATTTTTCTTTGGGATAATGTTCATACAAGAAACGGTATGGATTCCGTTTTACTGGAATCTTATTCAAATGCCATACTTCACCGTGGTGTTGTTTTCTGATCCAGTTGATAATGGCATGATTTCCACTCCGTTTTAATCCAACTACTCTAATTTCCTTTTGATTAACTATTTCTGACGGACTCACGTTGTTGGATAAGTGTCTTATGGCATCTTCGACACGGTAACCCATATTTCGTTTCACGCAGCGAAGCCTGTTCAGTGTGTTGTCCATCTTTACAGTAGAACGGTGAATCTAACTGTGGCTGATCTATCTTAACAGACGCAAAGTCCAGTCTTTTGATGAATGGCATGGAGAAGTTCTAGTGCAAGAAGGCAGGAGGCAGAAGGGGAGAAGGCTTATACAATCAGGATTTACGCACAAACGCCACATACAGTAGGGGTACGGCCTGGCCGTGCCCCTACAGGTAGTGCTTTGCACCTTTTTTAACTGGAGAGTTACTTCCGCCGCGCTGGTCTAGGGGAAAACTGTCTGTGATAGAGTTAAGTCGGTATTATTGCCTAGGTATATCATACGGCTTGTTTTTGATAAGCTCACCTTATAAAAAGCAGAACAAGATCCGATAGCATATCTATTGCCTTTCTGTAAAGACCTTCGTTAAAGTTATAAACAACAGAGAGAACAAACACACAGGAGAAAGATTCAGATGTACACCACAATCAACCAAGACGGACAACTGAACAACTACGCAATCGAAACCCCTGTATATTATGCTGAATATCCCAATAGTGAACAACAGCGTCGCTATGCTTTTCAAGGGGCGTGCGCTATTCTATTCGTCAATGTATTACTTCTGACAGCACTAGCTGTAAGCTAACATTTACGCCTCATCCACCTGTCGTTAACCCAAGATGATTGTATCCCAAAATTATTACGGGTAGCGCCAGCGAATAACGTTTTTTAAGTCCTCCTAACCCTTGGGATTTGGGATAACTAAAAGCCTTGCTTCGGCAGGACTAGAAGAGAGCCTCAGTTGCAAAATCCACGACTATTATCGTCGTGGATTTTTACGGTTTATTTAAAGAATCGTTAAATAGGTTTCAGTTGGACTGATAGGCAATAGCTTCAGGCGTTGATTTTTTAGATCTAATTCAATCCCTAAAGCTTCCAGTGGGATAACTCCGAGTAAAGGATTTCTGCCACCTGGAAGTTCTAAACATTCAAACGTACCTTCCCGTCCAAGGAGGGAAATTTTAGCATCCTGAAAGATTCGGGCTTTGCCGATTCCGTTAGCCGTTTCGACATCGACTTCTTTGAGGAGATCTAAACCCAATTGCGTGATTATCTCTGTGGGCAAGCAAAGTGTTGTTGCACCTGTGTCCACTAACACATTATCTAGTGTGACGGAGCGAACTTGGTCAGTAGAAATAGAACCTCGTGCCGCTAAACCTTGGTCTATGCGGTTGGTAAGGGTTAAGATGGTTGTAATTTTGCCCATTGAGTTATTGATCGTGGATAGCATAATGTTGTTTTTCCATTTCTTTTGGCAGAATAGGTAGTAAATAAATTTTATTCCAGCTAGGCTACAGAATGCTTCGACAGGCTCAGCAACAACTATCGGTCTCAGGGACTGGGACTGCTGCTGTTGGCGTAGCCTGCGCGAAGCGCATAGGAGGGGATGTGAGACCGAAGCTTGGACGTAAGTCTAAGCTGACGCAATTCCCAGTGAAATCAGAAGCTCAGGCTTCTACGAAGTAAGCCTGAGTAGTTCACTTCACGTCATCAGGAAGATCATCAGCAGACATTCCGGCTCTTTGCATTAGCTCAATCAGTCGCTTGATTTGAGGAAGCGAAAACCTAATTTGCCTTTCCCCCGTCTCGTGGCGTCGGATTGTTCTGCTGGTTGTTCCTAATTCCTGAGCTAACTCTTCCTGAGTCATACTCAGTCGTTGGCGTAACAGTTTGAGAGTTGCCGATTCGGGGTTGCTATTTGAGTTTTTATCGTCTACCATTCTAGTTATAGGACACTTGTTCCGGTCGCAGAGAACAAAAATGATGGGGAAACATTTTGGAAGTCCCTTTACTTCCAGTTTCCCTGCTTCTCTACGGCTAGTTTCTCACACAGCAAGCATACTGGGAGTTGTAACTCTCAGCTAATCGCTTAAGTGGCATACAATTCAGTATTTACTCCCTAACATCTGAATAGAGTAAGGAGGTAACGCTTAGGAAATTCTCAGGAAATTACTGGCTCGTAAGGATTTAAACCTTTCACAAATAAAAGGCGAATCGCTATTTTATCAGTTTAGCGATTGCCCTTCTCAACCAATAATTACTTAAATTATAGCAATGAAGCATTCTCAATGGCTTCGCCTCCAAGCAGAAGGCGATAGAGTTGTTGTGTCTCTACGAGCAGATGGGTTCAACTGCTATAAATACCCACGTCGCTTATCTTGGCACATCAGCAAAAGTTCTGTGTGTTACAGGTTAACGTGGTTACCAGCACCAGTCTGTGAGTGGAGTTTACTACCCGATGATGGAACACCAGCGCGAGAGCAACTTTTAGCTCAAATTCATTCTATACTAATGCATCGGGGTGGCGGTCGAACAGCAGAGTCATCCCTAATCCCGAATCTAGGCTTTTGGAATCAAACCCATTATCCCTGGATGCTGGTTAGGCTGTTACCAAATGCTCAACATTATACCGTTGCTCGTTTCTACAGCCGCACGGAAGCAGAAAATCACCAGCGATTTCTGGGTAAGTGGATTCCTGGAGCTGAGTTTGAGGTCATATTTGATGCTGATTGCGGTGACTTAAACAGCAACTAGCGGTATAAAGTGGTACAGGCACAGGGCGCACGTCGGTGCGCCCCTACAGTTCAAAAATGGGATATATCTCAACATCTGGCATAATCCAACCTGTATGAAACAACCCAAAGAATTAATACGTTAATTGTAGGGGCGGGTTTAGCCGTTTAAGGTGGGTATCTACCGATAACCTCAAAGGCAAAACCCGCTCTTCGTCATAAATTGACAGACAGGATGGTTTTGTCAAGAGAGCTTTGGTATTATAGAGTTATTGCTGCTTCTTTAAAAAGAAGTATATTTGAACTATGCCTGACTTCACCACAGTTCGCGATAGAGATGCCTGGAACACTATTCGGGGGTACGTCTACCAAGTTGACCTGACGATTCAGCGTTGGTTAAACTTGCAACCTGGGCAAACTCTTGAACTTGAATGTGGTGAAGATATAGATATTATTTCTCATTCGCTGACAGCCACTCCAGAGGAATGGCAGCGACAACTTGAACAAGTCAAACACAGAGATAAATCTATTACCCTAAAAACTGATGAAGCCGTAACCGCTATTGCCTGTTTTCTTGAACATTATCAGGCAAATCCCGAAACTAACCTATTGTTTCGCTTCACAACTAACACTAAGGCGGGTCGAGAACAACAACCGTTACATCTTGAGCGTTTGTCTGAGAGTGCGATCGCGCAATGGTTACGAGAAGCGGGAAATGGGGAATTAGCAGGATTTGCAGACGATACAAGCTTAGTGAGCCAACTCGATAAAATTACTGATGGGTTTCCACTTTACCTTAGTTATCTGATTGATGACTTATGTCATCATGCGCCCAAGCATATACAGAATATTCAGGAATTGGATTTCTGCCTTGGGAGTACAGCACTTAATAGAAGATTACGATTTTGATTTCAATCCTGAGTACACAACCACTGATAAAAAAGTGAATTTTAATGTAGATAATATAAAATTAATTCAAGGTGCGCTTCGGCTATCGGCACATATTTTAGCTGAGGATAAGACGCAACTAATCGAACAACTCTGGGGTCACTTGTCTAGCTGTGAAGCTCCAGAAATACAGGAAATGCTAGAACATGCTAGGCAGTGCAAGTCTACCCATTGGCTACGCCCCTTGAGTTCTAGCTTTACAACATCTAGCAATTCTTTGCAGCGTACATTAGAAGGACATACTGACTGGATTAGTGCAGTAGCAGTTACAGCAGATGGAGCCGATAGAAATCTAGTTGTTTCTGCCTCCTATGACCATACATTGAAAGTCTGGGATATAGCTAGTGGTGATGAACTAAGCACATTGACAGGTCATACCGAATCGGTTTGGGCAGTGGCAATTACAGCAGATGGAAAGATAGCTGTTTCTGCCTCTGACGACTGTACTTTGAAAGTTTGGGATTTAGCTAGCGGTGAGAACCTGAAAACTCTAAGGGGACACGATGATATAGTGAGGGCAGTTGCGGTTACAGTAACGACAGAGGGACAGTGGATAGTTTCTGGTTCCCGTGATTGCACTCTGAAAGTTTGGGATTTAGCTAATGGTCATGAGATACGCACCTTGGTAGGACATACAGATTTGGTCAGCGCGGTAGCAGTGACAGCAGATGGAAAGCTGACTATTTCTGCTTCTACTGACGGCACAATTAAGGTCTGGGATCTAGCTAGTGGTGATGAACTAAACACCTTTAGAGGTCACAGTCGCGAAGTCTGGGCGGTAGCAATTGCACCACATAAGCAATGGATAGTTTCCGCATCTGATGATCATACATTAAAGGTCTGGGATTTAGCGAGTGGTCGTACATTGCATACTTTGGTAGGGCATAAACGTGAAGTACGCGCAGTGGCAGTGACAGCAGATGAAAAATTGGTTGTTTCTGGTTCTACTGACAGTACAATTAAAGTTTGGGATTTAGCGAGTGGCCATGAAATACGTACCTTGACTGGTCATAGTTGGTCGGTTACATCAGTGGCAATTACAGAAGATACGCGATGGCTGGTTTCTGCTTCTGCTGATAAAACATTGAAAGTGTGGGATTTACATATTGATGAAAAACTGTCTACGTTAGCCGCTCATACTGATTGGGTAAGGTCAATAGCTATTACAGCAGATGGGAAGAAAGCTGTTTCTGCTTCTAATGATTGTACTTTGAAGGTATGGGATGTAGTTTGTAGCAGTCAACTGTACATCTTAGGGTGTCATAGGGATGCAGTGCAATCAGTATCAGTTACAGCAAATGGAAAGTTCGCAATTTCTAGCTCTAGAGACTTTACTGTGAAAGTTTGGGATTTAACCACGGGTCAAGAAGTTAGAACTCTGAGAGGTCATTTTGACCGGGTTAATGGAGTGGCTGTTACAGCAGATAGTAAATGGGCAGTTTCAGTTTCTGACGACTGCACCTTAAGAGTCTGGAATTTAGATAGCGGCTTAATACTTCTACCACTACCGTTAAGTCATACGAACTGGGTTTATGGAGTAGCGGTTACAGCAGATAAACGATGGGCAATTTCTGCTTCTGCTGATAAAACATTGAAAGTCTTAGATTTCTGGAACATAAGGGAAGTATGTACCCTAAAAGGTCACTCAGAAGCAGTTATGGCAGTAGCAGTAACGGTAGATGAGAAAAAAGTAGTTTCTGCTTCTGTCGATCACACATTAAAAGTTTGGGATTTAGTTAATGGCAAAGAACTACAAACATTAAAAGGACATACTGACTCTGTTCTTGCCGTAGCAGTAACAACAGATAACAAGCTAGCTATTTCGGTTTCTCGCGACAAGACTCTAAAAGTTTGGGATTTAACCAGCGGACAAATGGTTTGCTATTTTAAAGGGGATAGAATTTTTTCAGCCTGTGCTGTAGCTGAAGATGGAGTTACTATTGTTGCAGGTGATTGTTTGGGTCACGTACATTTTCTACAATTAGAGAGGGTGTAATTTATTTTCCTTTTGCCCCTTCACCCGAACTCGGCTCTGTGTTCTCCAATCCCGATCCCTCTTCCGTAACATATTGATTCGCCACAGATTCAAATGCCTCTAAGGATTGAGTTTTCACTGCCTGAACCAGAAAAGTATCTAGTATATCAAGATTCTCTGTTTTCCAAATTAATTTCCTAAATTCCTGCGGAATATTCTCAAAACGAAGTTCAAGAATACGAATAATAGAGGCTTGTCTTCCTTGTTGTAAACCCTTCCTTATTCCGATTCGTTCAACGCTGGTAATATAAGGCATTTTTTCTCCTCTTCTAACGTTTTTATCTCTTGCCACAATCGATCTTCTTCTGTTTTAGGTAGGGCAATAAACAAATCGAACAATCGAAATAATTGAACGATATCCTCTCGCCCATACCAGCGATCGCACAAATTCTTGCTCAATAAAACCTAACTCTTTGTTTACGTCTCATTCGCCTCTTCCCCCGCACTCGATTCTGTGTCCTCCAATTCCAATCCCGCCTCTGTAATCAATTGATTCGCCACAGTTCCAAATGCTTCTAAGGATTGAGTTGTTACCGCCTGAACCAGAAGAGTTTCTAGTACCTCAATATTGTCTATCTTTCCAATTGCTTCTCTCAATTTCTGCGGAATATTTTCAAACCGAACTTCAAGAATACGAAGAATTGCTCCTTGTTGTCCTTTCCTGATTCCGATTCGTTCAACGCTGGTAATGTAAGGCATTTTTCTCTCCTCTTCTAACGTTTGTATCTCTTGCCACAATCGATCCTCTTCTCTCTTCGGTAGGGCGATAAACCAATCGATTAATCGAAATAATTGAACGATATCCTCTCGCTCATACCCCCGCTCATATAAACTCTTAATCAGAGACAGCTTGCTTTCATATCCAACCCCAACATCTTTCCCGGCAACTTGGGCAGAAAGGTGCGCCTGTACTATCGCCGCCAATGGGTTTTGACTTTGAGCCAGCTCATCCATACTGTAATCTAGCAGTTTCACCACCGGAAATTCCAGTATTGCCCGACACCCCCACAATTCACGCTCATAGCGACTGGGGCGCCAACCCGGTTGTTCATCGCCAAGTATTCCCAAGCTCACCACACTGCGGCGATACCTATCGAAAATCCGGCTGTGGTACAGGTACATCCGCTCACTAAACTCGCTTTGACGCTGTGATTGCACCTCTACATGGACAAGAACCCATTGCTCCTCTCCGCTACGACGCCAGACTTTCACCAACTTATCCGCATCTCTCCTACCCGTTTGAGTCTCTCGCTTGATTTGTTGTAACTCAGTGTCTAAAAATTCAAATCCTGGTTCCCAATTGATGTCCTCTTCTATGCGTGGATAGAAAAAACTCAAAAACTCCCGAAAATATAGTGAAATGCTTTCTTTCCATGGCGAATCATATTCGCTCATATTAGTCACTCCTAAGTTCTCATGTTTGCCCTGATTTCATTGGATTTAGCGTGTTTAAATATTACTATTTTAATCGCCATAAAAAAAGGGATTTTTGTCATCGGATTGGGGATCAAGGCTACATCGATTCGGACTTTCGGCATCATTGTAGAGACGTTTCATGCAACGTCTCTACATACATATATGAATTAGAATTACATCCAGAAACTGTAGGGGCGCATGGCGTGCGCCCATAAAATCGACAGGAATCTTGCGTTCGCCTCACTATAAAACGCGCAATCCGGGAAGCCTTGGAGGAGAAGCCCACAGTCCCTTACAAATGACAAATCGTAGATTATGGCGGGAGACTTCTCGCAGAATCAAGTTAAGGGCGCAAGCCTTAGTTAAGGGCGCAAGCCTTAGTTAAGGGCGCAAGCCTTAGTTAAGGGCGCAAGCCTTAGTTAAGGGCGCAAGCCTTAGTTAAGGGCGCAAGCCTTGCGCCCCTACATGGCATGACGATAACGGTAAAACAGTAGAGACGCGCCATGGCGCGTCTCTACCACCGTATCTGAATGGGAATTCGGTAGAATGAAGCATGAGTCCTTGTCACTCAAACACTAACCATGACCACACATTCCGCCGTAGATTTCCAAGACGCTTTTGATGTCATCGTTGTCGGTGCTGGACATTCTGGCTGCGAAGCTGCACTAGCCGCCGCCCGTCTGGGATGTCGCACTATGCTACTTACCCTGAACCTGGATAAAATTGCTTGGCAACCTTGTAACCCCGCCGTGGGTGCCCCAGCTAAATCCCAACTCGCCCACGAGGTAGACGCCTTGGGGGGAGAAATTGGTAAGATGGCAGACCGAACCTATCTCCAGAAGCGGGTATTAAATCAGTCGCGCGGACCTGCGGTTTGGGCGTTACGGGCGCAAACCGATAAGCGGGAATATGCGGCGGTGATGAAACGGATTGTCGAGAACCAGGAGAATTTGGTTATCCGCGAGGGAATGGCGACGGATTTAGTCCTGGGTGCGAACGATGAGGTTATTGGTGTTCAGACTTATTTTGGTGTAGCATTTGCCGCCCCTGCAGTAGTATTAACCACAGGAACGTTCCTGGGTGGATGTATCTGGGTGGGGAATAAGTCGATGCCCGCTGGACGCGCTGGGGAATTTGCGGCGGTGGGATTGACGGAAACCCTGAACCGACTGGGGTTTGAAACGGGACGCCTGAAGACGGGAACTCCGGCGCGGGTGGATAAGCGATCGGTGGATTACAGTAAGATGGAACCGCAACCTGGGGATGACGTGGTGTCTTGGTTCAGCTTTGACCCAGAGGTGTGGGTGGAACGGGAACAGATGAATTGTTATATTACCCGTACCACGGCACAAACCCATCAGTTGATTCGGGACAATCTGCATCTGTCTCCAGTTTATGGAGGTTGGGTGGATGCAAAGGGACCCCGTTATTGTCCCAGTATTGAAGACAAAATTGTCCGGTTTGCGGATAAGCAAAGCCACCAGATCTTTATTGAACCGGAAGGGCGAGACATTCCCGAACTCTATATCCAGGGATTCTCGACAGGATTACCAGAGACGCTACAGTTGCAAATGTTGCGATCGCTCCCTGGATTAGAAGACTGTACCATGCTACGTCCAGCTTATGCGGTGGAGTATGATTATCTCCCTGCAACCCAGTGTTTCCCGACGTTAATGACCAAAAAAATCGAGGGGTTATTCTGCGCTGGACAAATTAATGGAACAACAGGATATGAAGAAGCCGCCGCCCAGGGGATTGTCGCCGGAATTAATGCAGTACGCTATGTGCGACATCAAGAGATGTTGGTGTTCCCCCGTGAAGAAAGCTATATCGGTACATTAATTGATGATTTGTGTACGAAAGATTTGCGAGAACCCTACCGGATGCTAACCAGTCGTTCCGAGTATCGCTTACTCCTGCGTTCTGATAATGCCGATCGCCGTCTGACTCCCTGGGGACGAGAGATTGGCTTAATTGATGACCGCCGTTGGCAACTTTATACTGAAAAACAAGCCAATATTGCGGCGGAGAAGGAACGACTCCAGACAGTACGGATCAAGGAACATGAGGAATTAGGCGTTGCGATCGCGTCGGATACTCAGCAACGGATTAAGGGTTCGATTACCCTAGCTGAATTGCTACGTCGTCCCAAATTCCACTATACCAATCTGGATTACTACGGATTAGGGAACTCCAGTCTCAACCAAGCTGAACGAGACGGTGCGGAAATCGATATCAAATATGCGGGATATCTGCAACGCCAGCAAAATCAGATTGATCAAGTATCCCGTCAAAGCCAGCGACGATTGCCCATGGATCTGGATTATGATGCGATTGAAACCCTATCCAAGGAATCTCGCGAGAAATTGTCTCAGGTAAAACCCCTAACGATTGGTCAAGCCTCGCGCATTGGGGGGGTGAATCCAGCCGATATTAATGCCTTGCTGGTGTATTTGGAAGTGCGATCGCGCCAATCAGCATATCCTTCAGAGTCCCCAATACCAACAGCATCAGGAATCTCTGGGTAATTCAACTAGATTCCCAAATGTAGAGACGTTGCCTGCAACGTCTCTACAATTTATAAAAAACAGAGTTCTATAATGCCAGATTGGATATTATTCCACTTGATGCCCAACAGAGGTAATGACTTGTTTAATTGACTCCTGAGATGCCTCAGTTTCCACACTAACCGTCTTATTTGCCACATCAACATCGACTTTCGCTTCAGGTTCGTGGGTACGAATCCCTTCGCTGATGGTTTTGGCGCAAGCATCACAAGCAATACTCGGAACGTTGAATTTCATTGCTGCCATCGTGTAGATTTCACTCCAGGTTTTTATTCAATCTATCATTATAAGTAGGTTGGGACAATTAAAGTTAACGGTTGAGATTAGGAAGGATCAGGGAACAGAGAACAGTAAGGGTTTGAGGAACATTCACAGAACTTAACATAGCTCGCTTTATTTCCACCGACCTACTTAGCGAAGTACTGCTTTTTGTTTTTCATTCTAAAGTATGAATTTAAAAAAAAGCTTAGGAAGCAAAATTTATTTATTTTCATGTCATATTTTTGGGAAATTTATATCTTTTCTGAAAAAATAATGCCTGACAATATTTACGATAATTGACGTAGCATATTTTACGCTTATTCTCGCATATATTTGTATTCAAAATACCTTTCAACTGTGTCAATATATTAAGTGAACCGTTCGTTCCACATCAATCATGCCAAGACTTTCTGCCTTATTCACCCGTCCTCAAGTGAACTCATCTGGAGAGGATTTGGGCAAAAAAATCAACTCCATGAGAAAATCATCTAAATTGCAGCAAATTTTTTCCCAGAATGATATTGACAAAGCGTTAACCGAGCGTAAATTTCTGGAAAAATGGATCGAGGACAATCAAACAGAAGTCAACAACGCTTTACAAACTATACAATTGTCAATGAATAATCTATTCGTTGCTATAGGCTTTATCAATTCCATCGAGGCAACCCTTAGAAAAGCCGTCATTATTGCTTTTTTGCGAGATCAAGAGATGCAAAAGTGATATCATACCAAGTTGCATTCAAAGATATAACTTTCCCTTCCCCTGCTTCCAGACGTGCCATGGCACGTCTCTACATTGCTTCCCCTGCTTCCCCTGCTTTTTGAGATGGGGAAACAGGGAACAGTAAGAACCCTTCTGCCTCCTGCCTCCTGCCTTCTGCCTTCTGCCTCCTGCCTTCTGCCTCCTGCCTTCTGCCTCCTGCCTTCTGCCTCCTGCCTTCTGCCCTACATTCCTGATACTCGCTTCAAATTCCTGTCAAAGGAAAAAGAGAGAGTAATGGAATGTACCATGAGCGATCCATATTTACTAGCAGCCAGTCTGCTTACCGTAGGTCCCGTATCTGCACCCCCACCACCGCCACTGGTTCCCAACCTGTTCGAGAATTTGTCGGCTTTGTTGGCTTCTGCTAAAGCTGATCAATCGCACTCCGTCGTCACTCAACCGATTATCCCTGGCGTGGAAATCCCTGGTGTTGAGTTTAGCTCATCGGTTAGTAGTGGGCACTTTAGTGCTACCAGCGCTAAAACGCTGACTACTAACTCTATTTCCCCTAAACCTCAATCCCCGGTTATCTCACCTAAATCGGGAACCCAACTCTATTACCAACGATTAGCCGCATTAAATAGAGGTCAAACCTATACCCGCCTCCCGGCTAATAGTTTCCAGTCGGTTTGGGGTAAAGCGACACTGGCTAAACCCACTCATACGCAATGGAAACAGTTACTCGCCGAAGAAGCGAAAGCGATGACGAGGGGACAGGGGAATAATCGTCTGTCTATTTTAGTGGGCGATTCCTTGAGTCTTTGGTTTCCTACAGCCAACCTACCTAGCGGTCAATTTTGGCTGAATCAGGGGATTTCTGGGGAAAACTCTAGCCAAATTCTGGAACGACTCTCGGCTTTTTCCCAAACCCGACCCGATACAATCTATGTCATGGCTGGCACGAATGACTTGCGTCAGGGGGTTCGCGATCGCGTGATTCTCGATAATACTCGTAAAATTATCCAGCGCTTACGCCAAAACCACCCGCAAGCCCAAATTATTGTTCAGTCTATTTTACCCACACGATTAAGCGCTATTTCCAGCGATCGCATCCGCAACCTGAATCAACACATCGCCGCGATCGCCCAGCAAGAAGGTGCAGGCTATCTTAACCTGCACCGTTTGTTTGTGAATAATCAGGGTCAAATGCAACGGGAGTTAACCACGGATGGGATTCATCTCGCCAGACGCGGCTATGCTGTGTGGCAAGAGGCTTTAAACTATGCCGATGCTTTAATTTTGGCGAGTCGTTAATTATTGGTCATTTGTCATTGGTCATTTGTCATTGGTCATTTGTCATTGGTCATTGGTCAAACAACCGAGCGAAGTGAAGGGTCAACACTCACCACTCAACACTCAACACTCAACTAAACCGCCTGTCGAGATGCTAGCTTTTCCAAGGTGGCTTGGGTTTGCTGTAACAACTGCTCTCGGCTATCTACTGCCTTGGTGAGAGTCGGGACTAAATTCCGGGCTTGTAACGCCATGTGTAGCTGAAGCTGAGCCACGTACTCACTAATATCTTCATGAACAAAGTCGTTGGGGGTTTGAGCAGAACGCAAATCCAAAATGTCCTCCTTTCCTAGGGCTTGTGCTTTTGGTCAACACCTCATTGAAGGTATCATGCCTATGGCAATCTGCTCTGATTCTGTAATAAAACTGCAATAAAGTTTAAAGATTTAAGGGTTAAATGTTAAGTAATGTAAACAACTCAACGGAAATATGGAAATTTTGAGCATCCTCCTATCGGCATTACTGACGCTGGTTTCCCCTCCAGGCTTAATCCTCGATCGCGTGGTGGAAAATGTCCTGAGTTCTCAATTGGACAAAGTTGAGCAGCTTGATGTGCGGATTGACAATACGCCGAATTATCGAGCATTGCAAGGGAAACTCGAACAAGTCCGGATTGCGGGTCGAGGGTTATGGTTGACACCTGAGATTCGGATTGATGTTCTCGAGGTAGAAACTGATCCGATTAATCTAGATATCAACCGTTTGAGACAGGAGGGTCAAACGTCGCCCTTAGCCTCCTTGCGTCAACCGTTACAAGCGGGGGTGCGTCTGGTTTTAACTGAATCGGATCTCAACCAGATGCTTCAGTCTCCCCGAGTTACCGCCAAATTACAACAACTCGGTAGTCGTCTCTCTAGAGATACCGCACAGCGTTACCAGTTTCTCAATCCTCAATTAGAGTTACTGGGAAATAATCGCCTGCGTTTCCAAGTGGATGCAGTGGAAGGGAATCGTCAATCCTTAGCCATCGTTGTGGAATCTGGATTGGGGATTGAAGCCGGACATCGCTTGCAACTGATTGAACCAAGAGTAACCGTTGACGGTCAAGCGTTACCGTCTCGCCTGGTTGAAGGCTTCGCCAAGGGAATAAGCGATCGCGCCAATCTCCGTAGCTTGGAAGATGCTGGGATTACCGTCAGACTCTTACAATTAGAGATAAATAATCAGGATCTACAGGTAGCTGCATTGGTTCGAGCTGATGTAGCCCAAGAGGACTAGATCGTTACTCAGAGGTTTCCCATAAGGGCTGTAGGGCGAGTTTACCGATAACATTTTGGAAATAAGCCCTAACTGCACTAAACCTGCCTTTTTTCAAGCAGCCAAGGGAGCATTTCTACTAAAAAACTATCACATTTTTTCTTAATCCTATACAGATTGAACGATTGGACAGGTAATAACTATGCAAAATCCACAAGATACACGTCGTATTCCCACAAGTTTGATCGCTGGTGTTTCCGTGGCGATGTTAGCCGCCGCTGGTGGAGGCGCTTGGTGGGCTTGGAATACGATTACCGCCTCACCCCCCCAATCGGAAGTGCCTACCCTCTCCCAATCACCCCAAGACACGCCGCCAGCGACTGAACAAAAGGTGCAAGTGTATTGGGTTGATGCTGTTAATAATCAAATTGAACTGGTTCCCAGTTCCGTTACTGTCGAAAATGGTGATAATCCCTCTGAAGTGTTAGAGATGGCATTCCAGCAATTATTGGCTGGACCTGAAAAGCAAGCGGTAGCATCAGCGATTCCGGAAGGAACTCAGTTACGGAATCTTGCGGTTAAATCTGACGGAGTGCATCTGGATCTATCTGAGGACTTTACCACAGGTGGGGGCAGTGCTTCGATGCAAAGCCGCCTCGGACAAATTATCTACACAGCCACCAGCTTAGATCCGGATGCTCAGGTTTGGATTGATGTGGAAGGGAAACCACTAGAAGTCTTAGGAGGTGAAGGGTTGATCGTCGATCAACCAATGACTCGCCAAGACTTTAACCAAAACTTTCCACTCTAATGCCCTCAACAGGGGGTTGAAACTGTTGCCTGTTCCCTGTTCCCTGTCACTTCTCCCCACCACAAGACTCCCTACAGCAGCCCCTACTTATTGGTTAAGCTAAAGTCCCGAAAATGGCGGGCTTGTTGTTCGATACGGGTCGCTAGGCGATCGCACACTAAATTACATAGGTCAAAAATCAGCTCATCTTCTACCTTATAGTAGGCAGATGTGCCTTCAGTGCGGCGGCTGAGTATTCCCGCTTGTAGCATCACTTTCAGGTGCTTAGAGACATTTGCCTGACTCGTCTCTGTGGCTTCTACCAATTCTTGGACACATTTTTCACCTTCGCGGAGTAAATTGAGCAGGCGCAGGCGCATGGGTTCGCTTAAGATACTAAAATACTCAGAAACTTGTTGGACGACCTCTTGAGGGACTGTTTTTGCTCTTGGCATCGGTCTAACCCGAAATTAGGTGATCATCAAATTTTAGCCTATTTTTGGTCAATTGATAACAATAGAGTAATCATTAATCCTTTACATTGCTCGTTTACCCTGTATTGATCCGCATCAACGGTTGACCATATTCAATCGGTTCGCCATTTTCGACCAAAATTTCCATCACTTGTCCCGATATCTCGGCTTCTAGTTCATTCATCAGCTTCATCGCTTCAATGATACAGAGTGTTTGACCGACGCGAACCTGATCGCCAACTTCGACATAAGGGGCGTCATCTGGCGATGGTGCCCGATAAAATGTGCCAACCATGGGCGACTTCACCTCTTCCCATTTTGACTCGACTGCTGGAGACGGTGTAGCTGAAGCTGTTGCCGTTTGAGCCGATGGTGCTGGTTCAGGTGTGGGCGTGGGAGGCGGCGGGGGAGCCATTCCAGCCACCGCTGTTCCCAAGCTGGACGCAACAGCGCTATCGGTTCGACTCACTGTTGAGTCGATAGGAGGACTGACAGATAATCCTTTACGTACCGTCAGTTCAAAGTCATCACTTTTCAATATCACTTCCGCAATATCGGTTTGAGCGATCGCGGTTAGCAGTTCACGGATTTGGTTGAAGTCTAGTGGCACAACTAAATTTAGAGAGTAGAAATTCCCGAAAGATTTACGCTTTGAGTTTTACTGATCCTCCAGCAGGATTGATCACCATTTGAGCTGGGTTTTCATGGGTGTTCGGGTTTCCACATCTATATAGATAGCTGTTCAACCAGCCAAAACTCAAACCCTTGACACCCATCACCCGATAATACAGTTAATGGATTAGTTGCGATTCATTTACTCACGACCCAGATAGGAATCGTTACGAGTATCGATTTTAATCCGCTCGCCTACGGAAATAAACAATGGTACCATCACTTGCGCTCCCGTAGACACTGTAGCGGGTTTAGTGCCACCTGTGGCGGTATCACCTTTGACACCCGGATCAGTTTCCACTACTTCCAGCACAATGGAGTTAGGCAATTCTACTTCTAGGACTTGGTCATTCCACATCACCACATTGACTTCCATCCCTTCGGTGAGATATTTGACGCGATCGCCAATTTGCTCTTCATTAAGCCGATTTTCCTCAAAGGTTTCCATATCCATGAAGACAAATTGGTCAGCATCTTTGTAGGTATGCTGCATGGTGCGTTTTTCTAGGTTCGCCTGGGGTACGGTTTCCCCAGCCCGAAAGGTTCTTTCCATCACGTTTCCCGTCTGCACATTTTTCAGCTTGGAACGGACAAACGCTGAACCTTTTCCGGGCTTGACGTGGAGAAACTCCACCACCCGCCATACCGATCCTTCTAACTCAATCGTGACACCTGTGCGAAAGTCGTTACTTGAAATCATTAGTCCTTTGTCCCGCTGGAGTCTCCGGCGATCGCCTTTGACGGTTTCGCTGGAGAGGAAAACGGGGCGGGGTATGCCGCTTTCCTATCAACAAACTAATCTACAGTGTCTAATTTCACGGAAAAATACGGAAATTAGTTAGCCAGTGTAACCCAAGACCGGAGTGAACTACTACACCCCTAACAATCGGCACTTTATTTTACCCTTGTTCAGGAACATCCCCATACTCGATTCGGAGAGTCGGGGGAGATGAGGAAGATGGGGGAGATGGGGAAGATGGGGGAGATGGGGGAGATGAGGAAGATGGGGGAGATGGGGAAGATGGGGGAGATAGCCCTAACTATAAGTTGATGCAGTTTTGGCACGGACACCCCTTGTGGCAATATGAAGAATGTCTGTTTCAATACTGTACGTTAGCCTCAACCCTAATGGTATTCAGCCTTAGGCAATATGTTTATGCGACCTTTAAAAATTCTCAAGCTCGATTGGTGTCAACGCCTGATCAGAACCAGTTTTGTGGCGCTGCTACTGGTGACACTCTCCGTGAGTTTAAGCGGTGCCTGGTGGGATTTTGGTAATGATCAAAAACCACCTGCCCGAGAAAGTCGCTTGGCGCAAGGGAATGCGATTACCGATGGCAAAGCCCTGCTGCGGTATGCTCTGCCTATTGAGAACCAAGCGGTGCGGAATGTGCAAGCAAGTCTCGAAGATATTGCTATTCAGTTACGGGGAAAGCGCTGGAGTCCGATTAACCGGGATATTACCAAAGCCGATGTCATTTTGAGCAATCGCCCAGAAAAAGTGCTGGCGGACATCCCAGAGGAGCAAAAACCGCAAGCTGAAGCGATCATCGCCGCGATGAAAGATGATATCATTTCACTCCGAGAAGCGGTGGAAACCAAGGATAAAGAAGCCATCTGGATTGAGCGAGGCAAAATCCTTGACAAGGTGGGCGAACTGGAACGAATGATGGTCAAGGGATTTCCTTTTGAAGTCCCCTCAGAGTATAGTAATTTACCTCAACTCAAAGGTCGCGCCACGGTAGAGATAGCCACGAATAAAGGGGAGATGACCTTAGTCGTTGATGGCTATAGCGCCCCGGTTACGGCAGGTAACTTTGTTGATTTAGTGCAACGGGGGTTCTATGATGATTTGGCGATTACCCGTACTGAAGACTTCTACGTGCAAACCGGTGATCCACCAGGACCCGAAGAAGGGTTTATCGACCCCAAAACTGGCGAATATCGGGCGATTCCCTTAGAAGTGTTAGTCAGGGGAGAAGAAGAACCTATCTATGGCTTGACGTTAGAACAGGCGGGGATGTACTTGGATGAGCCTGTGCTTCCCTTCTCCGCTTACGGTGCTGTCGCCATGGCGCGTCCAGGAGATGATCCCAATGGGGGCTCGTCTCAGTTCTTTTTCTTTAAGTTTGATAGTGAGTTAACCCCTCCTGGTTTTAATGTTATGGATGGGCGTTATGCTGTCTTTGGTTATGTGGTTGAGGGGAAAGAGGTATTAGACAAGCTGGAACTGGGAGATACGATTGAGTCAGCTAAAGTGGTTCAGGGGGCTGAGAATTTGGTTGAACCTGAAGTTGCTTAAGTCAGATTGAACCTAGTGCAGCGCGGCTTCAAATACTAACCAGTTAACAAGCTCCTTAAAAGCAGCTACCTTATGTTCCTTATCGCCTTCTGCCCTGGAGCCTTCGGACTTCTGCCTTCTTGTACTAGTTTGTCGGGGTGGGTTTGATCATTATCGTTGTTGACCTCACCCAGATGGTACTCAACTCGCCCCGACTTGCTGCTTCGCTTCGCTAGTCGGACAGGGTTTTGAGTTTGTTCGTTCCCTGTTCCCTGTTCCCTGTTCTCTATTCCCTATTCCCTGAATATGCCAATTATTGACTTGCTATTAGTCATAACGTTAGGTGTCTTAGGTATCTTGTTTCTGCAACGGGCTACCCGCAGTCAACAAAAGCAGCTAGAGGAAACGTTTTATCAGTTGCTAGAAACGGAGAATAGCTGTATTTCTTTGATTCAGTTAGCGGCGGCGGCTAGAGTTGAACCCGAAATCGCACAGCAGTATTTAGAACACCAAGTTCAGGTGTTTAATGCGATCCCAGAAGTTGATGCGGATGGAGATACCTACTATCGTTTTCCTAAACTGCATCGACGCAATGAATAATGAAATAGATTGATTGACAAATGACCAATGATGTGGTTAGAGATATTGGAGAACAGGGTGTTTTAAAACGATTGCAGCGCTTTTGTCCCTCCGATATTGTGGGTGATGATGCGGCGGTAATGCCAAATCCAGAACCGGGGCAATTATTAGTGGTGACAACGGATGTCTTGGTGGATGGAATTCATTTTAGCGATCGCACGACGTCGGCGGAAGATGTGGGGTGGCGGGCGGTGGCGGCGAATTTATCGGATTTAGCGGCAATGGGTTCATCGCCTTTGGGGATTACTGTTGGCTTGAGTCTTCCCGGTAATGTGGCGGTGAGTTGGGTTGAACGACTCTACCAAGGTATGTCTGAGTGTTTACAGCCGTATAATACGCCCATTGTCGGCGGTGATGTTTGTTATTCTCCGGTGATTACGGTATCAATTACCGCATTCGGTCAAGTTTTACCCCAGCACGTTATGCGCCGTTCTCATGCTAAAGTCGGCGATGTGATCCTGGTGACAGGCGTTCATGGTGGATCACGAGTTGGGTTGGAATTATTGCTGAATTCAGAATTCGGTAAAGACTTGAGTGACAAAGAGCGATCGCCTCTCATCCAAGCCCACCAACGCCCTCAGCCAAGACTCGATGTCTTACCCCAACTCTGGGAGATTATCGCCTCCCAATTTCCAATCCTCAATAACAACCCGGTTCCTGATCAACCTAATCATCAGGGCGGGTTTTGTACAAATGATAGCCAAAAAAAAGTCCCTTTAACGGCAATGGATAGCAGCGATGGATTAGCCGATGCGATCGCCCAAATCTGTCGGGCAAGTGGGGTGGGTGCTGTGGTGGAACGTAATGCGATTCCCATTCCCTCAATATTGCCTCAACTGGCTTCTCCAGCACAAGTCTGGGATTGGGTTTTGTATGGAGGTGAAGACTTTGAACTGGTGTTATGTTTGCCTGAACCATTGGCTCAGGTATTTGTCGAAAAATTGGCAGCCGGATCAGCCATTATTGGTTACATTACATCCGGTACAGAGGTTTGTCTCAAAGATAGCACAGGAATGTATGCCGATGAATTATTAACCCTAAGTCGAGGGTTTCAGCATTTTTGAACACCCTAAAATCCCTACGGTTGCCTGTTCCCTGATCTCAACCGTTAACTTCAATGAAAGTCCGACTACTGAGTCTACAACCTCTCGACCTTGGATTTATGGCATAGAATAGAAAGGTTGTGCAAAATTCGCTAACTGACAATCATGGCTGTACCGAAGAAGAAAACATCAAAGTCAAAACGAGACAAACGCAGAGCGAACTGGAGACGCAAAGCATCCTTGGAAGCGGAGAAAGCCCTCTCTCTGGGTAAGGCAGTTTTGAGTGGACGTTCCACGTTTGTCTATTCGACTGAAGAAGACGAGGAAGAAGAAGCCTAGGGTAGGGTGCAGGAGTTTGTGAACATCTCCGTTCCTGGAAGGGAGATGGGGGAGTCAGAGACGTAGCCTGCTGCGTCTCTACACTCTAGGTTCAAGTCGTTAGCTTTCCTCGACGGGAAGCCCCACAGTCGAATCTTTGATTGACCGTCAGAGAAGTCACGTCGTTTACTCTAATTTTTATAGTTGAACTATGATTGGAAAATTTTTCCACAAACCAGAACCAGAACAGAGCGATCGCGTTCCTCCGGGTCAATACCTGACCAAAGGATTCCCAGTGCTGACTTACGGTGAGACTCCCGAAGTTAACATTGATGACTGGGAATTTCGAGTTTGGGGTTTAGCTACACCCAAAACCTGGCGTTGGTCAGATATGATGGCAATGCCTCAACATGATTTCACTAAGGATTTTCATTGTGTGACCCGTTGGTCAAAACTGGATGTGCAATGGACGGGGATTAGGGTAACTGACTTTATGAGTCAGGTGGAACTTGACCCTAAAGCCACCCATGTCCTGCAACATTGCGATGGTGGCTATACCACAAATCTGACATTGGACGAGTTTGTGCGCGAGGATAACTTTTTTGCTCACACCCTATTCGGTGAACCTTTACCCCCAGAACATGGGGGTCCGATGCGTTTAGTGGTTCCCCACCTTTACGCTTGGAAAAGTGCTAAATGGATTAATGGCTTAGAGTTTCTTGACCACGAGGAATCAGGGTTCTGGGAACGTAACGGTTACCACCGCCGAGGTGAACCTTGGGCAGAAGAGCGGTATAGTTTCTAGTACAAGAAGGCAGAAATAACGCCATCTCCCTCATCTTCGCCATCTCCCCATAACTTATTCAACTGAAGTCCCCCCCGTGCGGATGTACTACACCCAGGCTAAAGCCTTATTCCGTAGTGGTTTGAGCGCTCGCCGAACGTCTAAAAAATCGCGGAAAGCCGCACGGTGAGGCAGTTTTGATTTTTTGTCTGGGGGAACTTCAGTTTCATCGACAACGCCGCCCCGGCTGTATGACACAGAGGCTGTAGGGTTTTGGCTGCGGTAGGCGTTGTGGCGATCGCAGCTAGGGGGTGAAAGTCTTGAAATAGCCACATAGGTCTTTAGAATTCAAATTGAATCATAGCAGTTAATGATCAAAAAATAAATTTCAGCACCGCTTCAGCCAAATTTCAGGATAAAAAGACTGAAATTTAACGCACCATCTATGAAAGTTTTTATCGATTAATACCGCTACCTTACAGCAGTTTACAAACCTTTATTATAACGGGTGCAACTTATCAAATATTAACAGGCAAAAGTTAAATCACATAACTCTGGACAAGTTTACAATACATCGGTACTATAAATAAGCAAAGGAAAGACTATTAATGTTAGGGGTAGACTGAGAATATGGCTAGCACTCATACAGGTATCGAGTGGACAGACCGAACATGGAACCCCACAACTGGTTGCAACAAAGTTAGTCCAGGTTGTACCCATTGTTATGCAGAAGCACTAACTAAACGGTTTCATCAGAATTTTCCCAATGGATTTGATTTAACCCTGCATCGGGAACGCATAAAAGAACCCTTGCGTTGGCGCAAGCCAAGTCGCATTTTTGTCAACTCTATGAGTGATCTTTTTCACGAAGACGTGCCTATCGGATTTCTCAAAGACGTGTTTGATGTGATGGGTCAAACTCCGCAGCATATCTATCAAATTTTGACCAAACGACATGAACGTTTAGTGGAATTAGCTTCTCAGTTAAAATGGCATAAAAATATTTGGATGGGGGTATCGGTTGAAAATCAGGACTATGTTCATCGGGTTGATTCCCTGCGACAAGTTCCAGCCAATGTGCGTTTTCTCTCTTGTGAACCACTTCTCGGTGATTTACATCTTAATTTAACGGATATTCATTGGGTTATTGTGGGTGGCGAATCGGGAAATAGATATCGTCCGATGAAGTTAGAGTGGGCGCAAAGTATTCGTGATCAATGTCAGAAAAATAATGTTCCTTTTTTCTTTAAGCAGTGGGGAGGTAGAACACCAAAAGCTGGAGGAAGAGAACTGGATGGCAAGATTTGGGATGAAATGCCATTAGTTTGGCAACAACACCATCAGTCATGGAGAGAAGACAGTAGAATAGCTCATTCTCAGATTACTACTCTTGCCTCAATACTGCTCGCCGCGAACTCTAAATTTAATTTTTTCTTCTCCAGCTAAGAGACGTTCCACCGGAACGTCTCTACAACCTCTGCTCCTCTATATTTCTTATAGCAATTTCACGTTCTAATGCGGTACATCGATAAGGGAGCAAGGATGGTGTCCCTACATTCCGGTGTATCTCACCTGCATGAGAACGGCTGTAATAGTTTGTTAACAATGAGATTTTCGCTCAGATCTATGCTACTCTAATAGCCATGATCTACAGATGAAATAAGCTTATTCGGCTAAACTCATCTTGAACAGGCTGCTCTACCAATAGTCAGACTGAGTAGAGATTACCTATGCATTATAAAATTTGGGATTTTTTCTGTACAGAAGAAAATTATCCCTATTGGCAAGACCAAATTCAACAGTCTCAGGAATTTAATTGGATAACCTGGGGGAAAATCCGTGATTTTTTGCGTGTTATAGAGCAACCTAACCCGTTGAGTCATCAATTGTTACAAGCTAATCACATTGAGCAGTTTATCCAAATTGCTAGAGATAATGGTTATCAGTTAACTCAAGAAGAACTTGCCTGGTTTGTGATTAGTCAGAAACAAATCTGGGATTGTTTAGCCCTGGCGCAACAAACACCTTCTCTGAAGCAACAGCTACTATCGACTCAGAATCCAGATGAATTTATCAAAATTGCATTCGATCAGGGGTATTACTTTTCTCAAAAAGAGTTGGCTTGGCTATTGATAGATATAAAGTCATCGTCAAGTTTAGTGTCTATCAATAATAGCACAGGGGATGCTTTCTGTATTTCAAACATTGGTCACATCGTAATGGGATATTGGGTGGGATTGGCGGAAAAGTGGGGATTAGTACCACCCTTTAGTAATCTGAGCCAACCTGGAAATGGATTATTTGGAGATGAACAAGATCCATTTTTCTTAGATCAGTGCTTTTTACCCAGAGGCTATTTCAACCAACGCTTACTAATAAACTCCTTATAATCATGTCACTCTGATGGGTCAGGTGGTTAATGGCAGAGAAATAATGACTAACCCTGACCCATTTTAGCGGCTTGTTGAATTGTTTCTAGGGTTAATACGCCAATTACCTTTCCTTCATCCATGACGGGCAATCTCTGACTATCTGTCTGTAAGAGTAGGGATAACGCTTGACGCAAATTCTCTTGGGGCGCGATCGCACAATTTTCCTGATGCTGATACTCTGGAGAAACGGGCTGCATTGCTGCCTCTACCTGCTGTAAACTTAATTGACGCAACAGATCATCAGCCCCCATTAACTCCCGGACAAAATCATTAGCTGGGTGCGTCAAAATATTTAACGGTGTATCAAATTGGACAATCTTACCCTTTTGCAAAATCATAATCTTGTCCCCCAGGCGCAGTGCTTCCTCAACATCATGGGAAACAAATAAAATTGTTTTGTGCAGTTGACGCTGAATTCGTAAGATTTCGTCTTGCAAAGATTGGCGGGTAATCGCGTCAATGGCACCAAAAGGTTCATCCATGAGCATTAACTTCGGATCACCAGCCAACGCCCGCGCCACGCCAACACGCTGCTGCTGTCCACCGGATAACTGTGCCGGGTAACGATTCCGGTAAACTTGAGGGGGTAGTTCGACCAGCGTCAATAACTCATCAATGCGAGACTGGTATTTTGAGCGTGACCATCCCAGAAGCTTGGGAACAACGGCAACATTTTCTGCCACCGTCTGATGAGGAAATAAGCCCGACTGCTGAATCACGTAGCCAATTTGCTGACGCAGCGTCGTGACTTTCATTTTGCGGATGTTAACCCCATCCAGATAAATCGTACCGGATGTGGGTTCATACAATCGATTGACCATCTTGAGGACAGTTGTTTTACCACACCCCGATGGACCTAAAATGACTACCAGTTGACCTGCATCAATGTCGCAGGTTACACCATTTACGGCGGGTTGGGGCGTCCCTGGAAATTGGAGACGAACTTGATCGAAACGAATAGCACTCACTTGTTTGACTGATTTTTGCTAAGGTTGGCGAATTTTATAGTGGAGTTTAAAGTTTAGATTTTGGATGGGATGCCAGCTACTGATATTTTAATTCTCTCCAATGGTCCGGGTGAAGTTACCACCTGGGTACGTCCTGTGGTCAAAGCCTTGCGCCAGCAGCTAGGATGCGATCGCGCATTTGTCCGTATCTCGGTGATTCTGTCTCCTTGTCCCAATGCTACAGGCAAAGAAGCCCAGATTGTTCAATCCTACCCCGAAGTAGACCGAGTGCAGGGGGCAGATCATTTCTTTCCCTTTTTATTCTGGGGGAAAACTGCCGAAAACTGGGACTGGTGCGATCGCGGCGTGGTGGTATTCTTAGGCGGCGACCAGTTTTTTCCTGTCGTGATTGGTTCTCGCTTAAAATATCGTACTGTTGTTTATGCCGAATGGGATGCCCGTTGGCATCGCTGGATTGATCGGTTCGGGGTGATGAAACCCGATATTATTGCCAAAGCCCCGAAACAATATCGCCACAAGTTAACGGTAGTGGGAGATTTAATGGCAGATGTGGCGAGAGGGAGCCAGGGAGCAGAGGAGCTGGGGACGCAATGTAGAGACGTGCCATGGCACGTCTGGAAGCAGGGGAAGATGGGGGAGCAAAAAAGCAGAGGAGATAGGGAGTTCACTCAAAACCAGGTTCCCTACGAGCAAAGCGAAGGGTCAACACTTAACACGTCCCCAATTGAATGGATTGGTTTACTTCCAGGGTCAAAACCTGCCAAATTGATTCAGGGAGTACCATTAGGATTAGCTATCGCTGAACACATTCACCAAGTTAGACCTCAAACCCGTTTTTTGATTCCTGTTGCACCAACCTTGGATTTACCCACCCTAGCCCGTTTTGCTGATCCCCAAGAAAATCCCCTGATTCAGAAATTAGGATGGGGGGCGGCGAGATTGGTGATGCTAGATGGGGAAGATGAGGGCGAGTTTAGCAATAGCCGGGTAACAGAGAATGATAGTAGTGAAACCCGCCCCTACACTCAAAACCAGGTTTCCTTGAGCGAAGTCTCTACATTATTCAAGGCGGGTTTTGAACCCAAGTTATCATCACTCACGAAACAAAATTCCCTAAACCCACCCCTACACTCAAGACTCAAAATGGCGAGTGGTGTAACGGTAGAACTTATAACCGAATTTCCCGCCCATGAGATATTATCCCAATGCTGTCTGTGCTTAACCACAGTGGGAGCGAATACGGCGGAATTAGGTTCCCTCGGTGTACCAATGATCGTCTTATTACCGACTCAGCAACTGGATGCGATGCGGGCTTGGGATGGATTACCCGGATTGTTAGCCCGGTTACCGGGGGTAGGAACGAGCTTTGCCAAACTGATTAATTGGCTGATTCTGCAACAAAAACGCCTATTTGCGTGGCCCAATATTTGGGCAAAAGCGGAAATTGTTCCAGAAGTCGTGGGTCAACTGAAACCCCAGGATGTGGCACAATTGGTACTTGAGTATTTAGAGCATCCCCAAAAACTAGAAGACATGCGATCGCGCCTACGGGCAGTCCGAGGTGAATCAGGTGCCGCCCAAAAGTTAGCGCAATTGGTGCAAGAGGAACTCACTCATTCCCAATCACCAATGACCAATGACAAATGACTATTTTGGAGTTAACGTGTCAAGCATAACCCTAGTAGTGATATCATCCTCCTACAGGGTAATCACATCACCGAGCGACGTTGCCCATCGTCTTCTGCTATTGGGAATCCTTATTGTATTGGAGCTGTAAGCTATCGTGAACGCGACTGAAACCCAAACCCTACCAGCGCTACAAACTGAAGTGTCTCGGCTTCGGGAAGAGTTACATCTGAGAGATCAGCTCGTGCAGCAACTCTCTCAAGAGCTATTTCGCTTGGTTAAAGGCAATGCGAACTTCAAACCGCCAGCCGAGGTTTCTGAGCGTCATCAAGCCCAAATGCGAGTCTTGCGAGAACAGTTGCAAGATGTGGAGCAGCAAGTCAGATTTTACCAAGAGCAGATTACGACTCGCGATCAAGAAATTTATCAGTTGCGCCAGTCTGTGCAAGAATTAACGGATCGGTCTCGCATGTTAGAGCAGGTGGTTCAGGAGCTACCCCAAATTTATCGTCAAAAGTTTGCTGAACGCATGGCACCGGTGAGAGAGAAGGTGAGTCGGTTACAACGGGAGAATCGCCAACTTCATGCGGAGTTGCAAAGTGTCAGCTATCGACTAGCTGTCAGGAATCGCAATATCACTCATGTTGACCTACCTAGTTTCGGTCGTCCGACGAATAGCCCAATTCCTACATTTGGCAGCGTTTAAACTTGACGGTGCAATTGGGCGCACGGGGCGCACGCCATGCGCCCCTACAATTCTAATCCACCAATTAAGGTGTGCCACGCCACTACACCCGACACCCCACACCCGACACCCCACACCCCACACCCGACACCCCGTCTCAAAACCTTAGTGCGTCAGTCCTGATAATTTTCCTATCGTAAGGCAGATGTATTGAACAGACTATCTTCGTTGAAATAAAGGGAGGCAAGCTTAGGCTTTTGGGCTTGTAGCGCAGCCTAACCCAAAAAATCGTCAGAGATTTAGCCTCTAACCATTAGGGTTAGCTGGCTATCTTGTCTGTCCGTTTGATTTTTTGTCAATAGAAGAGAAAATAGGAGTTCAACTTCATGCCATTACTATCGAGAGAAGAACTCAAAACCCTGGTTAAACAGCCAGAAGAATTGTGTGTTTCTATATTTATGCCTACCCATACGGCAGGTCCGGAAATCCAACAAGACCCAATTCGCTTCAAGAATCTCAGGGGAAAAGCCGAAGCCCAGTTGGTTGAGAAGGGTATGCGTCCAGCCGATGCCCAAGAACTGCTCAACAGCGCTCAAGCGTTGGAACACGATGAGTTTTGGCGTCATCAGAATCATGGACTTGCCCTGTTCATTGCCCCCAATTTCTTTCGCTATTACCGTTTACCCCTTGATTTTGACGAGTTAGTCGTAGTTAGTGACCAATTTCACCTCAAGCCACTGATGCCACTGCTGACGGGTGATGGGTATTTCTATATCTTGGCACTGAGTCAAAAGAAGGTACGACTCTTAGTGGGAACGCGCGATCGCATTCGGGAAATTCAGCCTGAGAATGTTGACAATCTGCCCGAAAGTCTGATGAGTGTGCTTCGGTATGAGGATTCGGAAAATCAGACTCAATTCATGTCCTCTGAAACCTATTCCCCTGGTGGATTACCCGGTTCAGATCCGGGAACTATGCATGGACGAGGTGTGGATGAAGATCAAGAAAATCAGCTCATCCGTTTTTTAAGCCAAGTGAATCAAGGGATGCAAGAGTTTCTCCAGGATGATACGGTTCCGCTAGTGCTAGCGGGTGTAGACTATCTCCTGCCGATTTATAAACGAGTGAATTCCTATCCCCATCTTCTGGAGGAAGGCATTACAGGTAATCCAGAACTCTTGAAGCCAGAGGATCTCCATACTCAAGCCTGGGCAATCGTACAGCCGAAGTTTCAACAGGCAGAGAAAGAGGCAATTGACCGCTTCAGAGAATTTTCTGGAAATAATCAGGAACAAGCCTCTGATGCCCTGAAAGAAGTAGTGCCGGCGGCTTATAATCAACGCATTGATTCGTTGTTTGTCGCCATAGACCATCAGCAGTGGGGTAGCTTTGACCCACAGAGCAACACGGTGCAGCTACATGAGCAACACCAGGCTGGTGACCAAGATTTATTGGATTTAGCAGCCGTTTATACGGTTTTGAATGGTGGCACAGTTTTTGCTGTAGAATCCGAGCGTGTCCCCGCTCAATCACCGATCGCGGCAGTTTTCCGCTATTAAGTTGCTCTATCGTTAGCGATCATGATGAATCATCGGGCAACAATAAGTAAATTTGCTTGAAGGATTGATTGCAAGTACCCTATTGATGTTACGATTCCCATCAGTGCCGTGGGTCACACGGGAATCGTCAAGACGCCATGCGTCTGATTGTGTGTGAGGAAGTTCGATAAAGGGATAGTTTGTCCGTGATAGACGCAAAATTAACTTCTGGGCGATCGTTTAATTTAACGGGTTCGAGCCTGTTGACGTTACTGGCTGTGGGCTTGAGTCTGGGATCATTGATTCTAGATGGGTTGGGGGAACGTTCCCTGTTCGCCGGAGTGTCCATGACCTTACCTCTGTTGGTTTGTGCCGTGGTGACGGCAGCGCTGGGGTATTGGGTTGTCCCATTTCTGCAAACCCTGAAAATGGGGCAGATTGTCCGGGAAGATGGACCCCAAACTCATTTACAAAAAGCTGGAACCCCAACCATGGGTGGGGTGTTTTTTGTACCTGTGGCAGTAGTGGTTGCTCTAGTTTGGTCGGGATTGGCACTGGCAGGGCAAGAGTTTGTTAATGTCCTGGTTGTATCTGTTGTGACCCTGGCTTATGGGATGATTGGCTGGTTGGATGATTGGCAAATTATCCGTCGTCGTTCTAATAAAGGCATTTCCCCGCGCCTGAAATTGGCACTACAGATCAGCGTGGGGTTGATATTTTGTATTTGGCTGGCAGCAAGTCAACCGATTAGTATTACCGCGATCGCACTCCCGTTTGGTATCGTTTTACCCTTAGGATTACTGTTTTGGCCCCTGGCGCTGTTTGTTTTGGCGGCGGAAAGTAATGCCACGAATCTTACCGATGGGGTGGATGGATTGGCTGGGGGAACCTGTGCGATCGCGCTTTTGGCACTGGCGGCGATCGTTGCCCCAATGTCACCGGGTTTAATGGTGTTCTGTGCCTGTCTCAGTGGCAGTTGTCTGGGGTTTGTGGTGCATAATCGCCACCCTGCGGCTGTGTTTATGGGAGATACGGGTTCCCTGGCTTTAGGTGGCGCTCTCGCGGCAGTAGGATTATTGAGTCAGAATCTCTGGTGTTTATTTGTTCTCAGTGGCATTTTCTGTTGGGAATCAATCTCAGTGATTGCCCAAGTTGCTTATTACAAAGCCACAAAAGATGAGGCTGGAGTCGGCAAACGGCTGTTTAAAATGTCACCGTTTCATAATCATTTAGAATTGAGCGGTTGGTCAGAAACCCAAATTGTGGGGGCGTTTTATTTGACGGGTGGGTTGCTAGCGTTGATTTGTTTAGGATTGCAGTCGGGTTTTTGAGCGATCGTTCAGTCAATCTGTAACCCGGTTTTTCAATCAGGGCGGGTTTTGTTGAGAGGTTATCGGTGAGGAGGGCGGGTTTTGTTGAGAGGTTATCGGTGAGGAGGGCGGGTTTTGTTGAGAGGTTATCGGTGAGGAGGGCGGGTTTTGTTGAGAGGTTATCGGTGAATAGCTGAATTTAGTCCCTAAACCCGCCCCTACAATTGTCCCTAAACCCGCCCCTACAATTGTCCCTAAACCCGCCCCTACAATTGTCCCTAAACCCGCCCCTACAATTGTCCCTAAACCCGCCCCTACAATTGTCCC